>CAMCFL010000025.1 GCA_945873715.1 Akkermansia muciniphila | reverse complement strand
GCTTTCGTCGGCGCGCCCGTTGCCACAGGGTGAACGCGGCGGATCAATCGCGATCGAAGGAGGCGCGTTCTTCTCCGCGGGGGAGGGTCACGCGAGGACGATCGCCATCGGGGTACTCAAACACGCGGCCTTCGAAGTTCCGGATGAGCACCCGACCGGGTTGGCGGGCGAGGACGTACTCGGGATTGACGGGAACCTTGCCGCCGCCGCCGGGGGCATCAATGACGTACTGGGGGACGGCGTAGCCGGTGGTGTGACCGCGCAGCGACTCCATGATCTCCAGTCCCTTGGCCACGGTGGAGCGCAGGTGGGCGCTGCCGGCGATGAGATCGCACTGGTAGAGGTAGTAGGGCTTTACCCGGCAGAGCAGGAGCTTCTGGACCAGGGCCTTCATCACCTCGGGTGAGTCATTGACGTGCTTGAGCAGCACCGACTGATTGCCCAACTGGATCCCGGCATCGGCCAGTCGCCCGAGGGCGTCGCGGACCTCGGTGGTGAGTTCGCGCGGGTGGTTGGTGTGGATGGAGATGAACAGCGGATGGAACTGCCGCAGCATGGCACACAGTTGGGGCGTGATGCGCTGGGGCAGGAAGATCGGGATGCGCGTTCCGATGCGGAGGAACTCGATGTGGGGGATCGCCCGCAGTCGGGTGAGGAGGTATTCGAGCTTCTCGTCGCTGAGCAGGAGCGGATCTCCGCCGCTGAGCAGCACGTCCCGGATCTCGGGGTGCTCGGCGATGTAGGCGATCTGGCGGTCGAACTCCGGGTGGAAGTCGTATCCGCTGGCATTGCTGACCAGGCGCGAACGGGTGCAGTAACGGCAGTAGGCGGCGCAACGGTCGGTCACCAGGAACAGCACGCGGTCCGGGTAGCGGTGGACGAGACCCGGGACCGGCGAATGACTGTCTTCCCCGCAGGGATCGCTCATCTCCCAGGGCGCCGTCTCGGTTTCCTCCAGACGCGGCACGACCTGGCGTCGGATGGGGCAGTTCTCGTCCTGCGGATCAATCAGGTTGAAGAAGTGGGGAGTGATGGCCAGCGCGAGCTTGGACTGGCCGGCGAGGATCGCCCCGGCGCGTTCCTGGGCGCTCAGGGTGGGCAGGAGGCGCGTCAATTGTTCAACGTTCGTGACGCGGTTCTTGAGCTGCCAGCGCCAGTCATTCCAGTCGCAATCGGGAACCTGCGCCCAGGCGCCTTTGCCCGCCGGATGAAACTGCTTGAGGGCAGGGAGTGAATCGGCCGGAAGAGGAGACCGGTCGGGAGAAGAGGACTGGTTGTCCATGTGCAATGGGGGGCACATTAGGGTCGGACGGGGGGGCGTCAAGCGACCGGGGCGGGGGAAGAGTCCCCAGATGCGAGATCCCAGATGCCAGAGGCCAGTTCGCAGATGCCAGAGGGGAGAACCCGGGGATCCTTCGATCCAGAGCGGATGAAGCGGACACTGTAGGCCCGCTGCCCTCAGCGGGCGTTGGCTCATCGCCGCCTGAGGGCAGGCGGCCTACATCGATGCAGAACTCAGGAGGCGCGCGCGACTGGCGCGACAGCGTCCTGGAGTGCGTGCAGCGTCAGCTGCCGCTTTCGCCCGCTCCGCCGCGGTATCGATCGCCACATCACCCGGCCGGTCTCAGGCGCCGGGAGGGGAGGTCCTTCGCTCATCGCAAGGGCACAGGAACGTCCACGGTGTCCGCATCTCCCGCGACCAAAGCGGCAGCTGACGCTGCACGCACTCCAAGACGCTCCGCGCGGTTCGTGAGTCGGGGAACGAGCGGCACGGCAGGCCGTTCAATCGCGGGTGATGGCGCGGATGCGGGATTCGAGTTCCGCGCGAAAGCCCTCGAGTTGTTCCGGGGACAGTTCGCGGGGGATCACCAAGGGTTCACCGAGAGTGACGTGGCATCGGCTGAACGGCAGGGGGATCTGGAAGGCATCCCAACTGCCGAGCGACTTCTTCCAGGGGAGGTGATAGGCGACCGGGACGATGGCCAATCCGGTGAACTGGGCGGCGACGATCACGCCTTCCTGGACCCGGTAACGCGGGCCGCGGGGACCATCCGGGGTGATGGCGATGTCGCAGCCGTTCCGGGCGAGTCGCACCAGATCGCGCAGGGCCTGGGCTCCCCGGCGACTGGAGGAACCGCGGGCGGGGATGGCCTGGAACAGCTCCAGCGCGTAGGCGATCAGGCCGCCATCCCGCGAGGCGCTCACCAGGGTCGCGAGCTTGCGTCCGGACTTGCCCCGGGTGATGTGGCGGAAGATGTGGGGGGAAAGCAGGATCCGGTTGTGCCAGGCGGAGTAGATGACCGGCTGATGGTGGTCGGGTGCGAGGACGCCGCTGTGATCCTCCCAGGTCCAACGGAGGGTGGCGGCCAGCAGGCAAGTGGCCCGGTAGGCGAGGTGGGCGGCGAGGCGTCCGTGCCAGCGCGGTTTGGCGGGGATCACCGGGCCGCTGCGGGCCGCCGGACGGGCGGGTTCCTCGGGCGATGGGTTGTCCGTGGACGGGTCCATCAGGCGGGTTTGCGCAGGCAGGCGCGCACCAGTTTTTCGACGGTGGCTTCCGGCCCGAGAAGGGCGGCGGCGGCCCGGACGGCTTCCTGCGCCTCCTGTGGTTTGAATCCGAGTGCGATCAGCGCGGCGGCGGCATCGGCGAGGCGGGCCTCGGACTCGGGAAGGGCAGCACGGGGGATGCCGGGCGTGGCCAGGTCGGTGCCGAAGGTGGCCAGTTTGTCCTTCAATTCGACGACGATCCGTTCGGCGGTCTTGCGACCCACGCCGGAGACGGAGGACAACGCCTTGACGTCCTGGGCGGCGACGGCGGCGCGGAAGGCGTTGACGGAAAGGCCGGAGAGGATGCCGAGGGCGATCTTGGGTCCGATGCCACTGACGGAGTGGATCAACAGACGGAAGAGGTCGCGTTCAGAAGGGGTCAGGAAGCCGTAGAGGGTGTGGGCATCCTCGCGGACGGCAAGGTGGGTGAGGAGTTTGACCTCCTGGCCGACCGGGGGAAGGCGGTCGAAGGAAGACAGGGGGATGAGGACCTCGTATCCGACTCCCTGGACATCGACGATGGCGAGGGCGGGGAGGGCATCGAGAAGGCGGCCGTGGAGGTGGGTGATCATGTGGGGAGTTCCAGCTTCGATTTCCGAAGCAGCCGCACGTCCCCGATGACCATGCCTTTGTCGGCGGCCTTGCACATGTCGTAGAGGGTGAGGGCGGCGACCGTGACGGCGGTCAGGGCCTCCATCTCGACGCCGGTGCCGGCGGTGATCCGGGTGGTGGCGGAGATCAGGATGCGATCACGGGAAGTGGGGATCTCGAAATCGACCTCGCAGTGGGTGATCGGCAGGGGGTGACAGAGGGGGATCAGGTCGCCGGTCCGTTTGGCGGCCATGATCCCGGCGATGCGGGCGGTGGCGAGGACGTTGCCCTTGGCGACCCGGTTGTTCTCGATGAGATCGAGGGTGGCGGTGGCCAGGCGGATCTCGCCGGCCGCGGTGGCTTCGCGGAGCAGCGGAGGTTTGCGGGTGACATCGACCATCCGCGCTTCGCCCTGGGCATCCACATGAGAGAGTTCAGTCACCGGTGCGAAGGCTGCCCCGGATCCGTTCCCAGATGCCAGTTTGCAGTTCCCGGTTTCCAGATTCCAGTTCCCAGAACTGGCGACTG
This sequence comes from Akkermansia muciniphila, assembly GCA_945873715.1. Lineage (GTDB taxonomy): Bacteria > Verrucomicrobiota > Verrucomicrobiia > Limisphaerales > UBA9464 > UBA6176. The sequence continues at coordinate 9,588 of CAMCFL010000025.1, read as the reverse complement.
GCGACTGGCGACTGGCGACTGGCGACTGGCGACTGGCGACTGGCAACTGGCGACTGGCGACTGGCAACTGGCAACTTCCCCCTGGGGCTGGCAACCGGGGGCTGGCAACTGGCATCTGGCATCTGGGAACTCCCCGTGACCTCAGTCCTGGATGAAGTAGGAGAGGTTCTCCAGTTCGATGGCCAGGTTGACGTTGTTGACCATGACGTTCTCCGGGACGTGGGGGACGATGGGAGCGAAGTTGAGGATGCCCACCACTCCGTTCTCGACCAGTTCGTTGATCACTTCCTGGCCGCAGACCGCCGGCACCGCGACGATGGCCATGCGGACCAGGTTCTCCCGGACAAAATCACCGAGCTTGTCCATGCCGAGCAGCGTGACCTTGGGGGATTTTTCACGGGCACGGACAGGATCGAGATCGAAGGCGGCGACGATCTCGAATCCCTCCTGTTCGAATCCTCGGTATTGCAGGAGGGCGGCCCCGAGGTTGCCGGCGCCGACCAGCACGACCGGTTGCAGTCGGCTGGTGCCGAGGAGATCTCCGATCATCCGGGCGAGTTGCTCGACGTCGTATCCCAGGCCGCGGGTCCCGAACTGTCCGAAATAGGTGAGATCCTTGCGGAGTTGGGTGGGCTTGACCCCGGCCGCGCGGGCGAGTGCCTCGCTGCTGACCGTCTGGAGTTCGTTCTGCTTCAGCCGTTGGAGGCATCGGAGGTAGATGCTCAGGCGGTAAATGGTCTTCCGCGGGATTTCGGGGCGACTCGACTTCTTCAAGGCGCCCCAAGCTAGGGAACGGAACTCGTAATCGCAAAGACGGAAGTTTTTCCAGGGCAGGGTCCCCGTCCCCCCCCGGCACACAGACAGCCCACGAATCACACGAAGCACACAAATCCTGAAGGGTGATTCGTGTGTTTCGTGGGTACATCCGACTCAGGCGAGGGTCCCGGACTCGCGGAGTTCGTCCCTCCGGGAACTGGCATCTGGGATCTGGAAACTCGTAACTCTCAACGCCCCGCCTGCGTTGACGATCCCGGGCCGGCGTCCGTAGGTTTGGGGGAGATGAACGTGTTGCTTGATTCCCTGCTGGAGCTGATCCGGCGGACCTCGGCGGAGATTCCGGACGACGTGCACCGGGCGATCCTGACGTCGCTGGAGAACGAGAAGAAGGGGACGATCGCGGAGAGCGCCTTCAAGATCATCGAGCGGAACATCGGGTTGGCGAAGAACAAGTCCCAGCCGATCTGCCAGGACACCGGCAGCATCCTGTTCTACGTCGATTGTCCGGTGGGCTTCGACCAGATCGCCTTCACCGAGACCTGCCGCGAGGCGGTGACCCTGGCGACGCGGAAGGGATACCTGCGCCAGAACTCGGTGGATTCCATCACGGGCGTCAACGACGGCACCAACGTCGGGCCCGGTTCGCCCACCGTGCATTTCCACCAGCACCGGGCCTCCACGCTGCAGGTGCGGCTGATGCTGAAGGGGGGCGGATGCGAGAACGTGGGGGCGCAATACTCGTTGCCGGCCGAAAAGCTGAAGGCCAACCGCGACCTCGACGGGTGTCGCAAGGTGATCCTCGACGCCGTCCTCCAGGCCCAGGGCAAGGGATGCGGTCCCGGTGTGCTCGGGATCTGCATCGGGGGAGACCGGGCGGTGGGATACGAGTTCTCCAAGCTGCAGTTCCTGCGCCTGCTCGATGACCGCAACCCGGACGAACGCCTCGATGCCCTCGAACAGGACATCCTCACGACGGCCAATGAACTCGGGATCGGGCCGATGGGTTTTGGCGGCAAGACCACGCTGTTGGGGGTGAAGATCGGCGTCGCCAACCGGTTGCCCGCGTCGTTCTTCGTCAGCGTGAGTTACATGTGCTGGGCCTTCCGCCGACAGGGCGTCGAACTCGATTCCGCCCTGGGCATTTCCCGCTGGCTTTACTGATCCTGCGACTCCCCGTTTCCGACGATTCCCATGAAAATCCTCCAGGCTCCCTTCACCGAAGAAATGATGCGGTCGCTCCGCGTCGGCGATGAAGTCGCCATCAACGGCGTGGTCTACACCGGGCGTGATGCCGTCCACAAATACCTCCACGAAGGCGGGGAGTTGCCGCCCGGCGTCAACCTGCGCGATGGGATCATCTACCACTGTGGACCGGTGGTGATGAAAGAGGCCAACGGCGATTGGAAGGTCACCGCCGCCGGTCCCACCACGTCGATCCGCGAAGAACCCTACCAAGGTCAGATCATCCGCGACTTCGGCGTCCGGGGCGTGATCGGCAAAGGGGGGATGGGCGATCGGACGCTGGCCGCCTGCGCGGCGCACGGATGCGTCTATCTCCACGCCATCGGCGGTGCCGCACAGGTGCTGGCCGAGTGCGTCAAACGGGTGCGGAATGTCTATCTGCTCGAGAAGTTCGGGTCCCCGGAAGCCATCTGGGAATTGGAGGTCGAGAACTTCCCGGCGGTCGTGACCATGGATTCCCACGGCGGCAGCCTGCATGCGGAGGTCCTGCGCCACAGTCAGGCGGCACTGGCGGAACGGGTGTGATGGGTTGGAGGCAGGGGTGGGGCTCCGGACAACGTTTCCCTTTGCGTTTATTGCCCGGGGCGCGGCGGCCTTCCGCCGGGTCCTCCCATGCGCATCTGCGGGCGCTGGGGTTGAAGGGTTCCCTCGAGTTCACCCTTCACCCGATCGTGCCGGAGTTGGATCCACTCCGGGACGCCGAGATTGTCGAACGGACGGCCCGCTCCGCCGGGGCCACCCAGACGCGGACCGTTGCTGGGTTCGGCGGCGAGGGCCTCGCGGAGGATCGCGCTGATGCGGGCGTGTTCGTCCTGAAGGACCTTGATGGCGCAGGGGCCCGACTGGAGTTCCCCGACGATCGTGCGGTAGCGCGCGGCCCACTCAGGCTGGGTGAAGATGCGGTCGAGAAACCGGTTCGGTTCTGCATAGGGCTGAAGAATGGAGAAGCCCGCCTGTGACTGGGACGGCCCCGCACCGGGATGGCGTCCGAAAGCCTCGTTCAGATCCCACGGGATGAACTGGAGCCGGCCGTTGTCCGAGCGGAGGAAGAGATAGTAATTGTGCCCGTTGCCGAGCATCGAGTCGTAGTTGGCAAGCCAGGCGGTGACGGCGACAAAGCGCAGGAGCGAGTCGACCTCGAGCGCCTGTGAAACCGCTTTTGAGAACTGGGCGTCGGGTGCTTCCTGAAAGTCGCGAAGCAGCGCGATGAAGCGATCGGTGTCGGACGTGCGGACCTTCGAACGGGGTTCATAGCGGTTGGTGTAGGCCGCCCATTCCGGCCCGAGGTATTCGAGCCCACGCACCCGCTCTGGTTTCACCAGCAGACCCTTCTTCGTGCCGAAGCGTTCCTGGAGGAAGTCGCCCTCGACCGGTTCCACCAGGGTATAAAGACCCACGTACTCAAGTTCGGATGCGCCCGTGAGCGTCAGCCAGAGCCGGGCGTAGCTGGTGCGGGGGGCTGGGATCCCGGCTCGGTGAAACGTGGCATAGGCCAGGGTCTCCCGGAGTTGGGAGGGATCATTGGCGTTGTTGTTGAGGAAGATCTCCTCCAGCCCAGCCAGCTTCCGTCCCGGCACATGCCGGTCGAAGTCGAGTTTGAAGGGGCGCTTCCGCGACTGGCGTGAGCCGTTGAAGGAACTGTTGCCCTTGAAACGGACCCCGACGTTGGTGAACTCCGTTCCGTTGACCTCGACCCGGCCGCTGACCCAGGGGAATTCAAATCCGCCCGGGGGCATGCCACCCGGACCGACACGGCCCGGCGGACGTTCCCCAAGACCACCCGGACCGGGTTGGTCCCGCCCTCCCGGCCCCGGAGTGCGCCCCGCCGGTTCCATCGCGTCCCAGTCCGCCCGACTCAGTTGCAGGTGGATCTCCCAGACGTTCGTGGGCTGAAGGAAATCCTCGCGACGCGAGGGAAGGGTCTGAGCCGCGCGCGTGCTCAGCCAAGCGGCCCCGAGTGGAACGAGGATCCGGAGCCACCGCATGAGTTGCCTGCGCATGGGAGTGAGGAGGAACCCGTGGAGGAAAACAGGCAAGCCCGTCGCTTCGGAGCGGGCGCATCCTGGGTTTGTCGTCACGGTTGTAGGCCCGCTGCCCTCAGCGGGCGTTTTCACATCGCCGCCTGAGGGCAGGCGGCCTACACGCATGACAAACTCAGGATGCCGCCCTTGGCACCGTTCGCCCGAAGGTTTCGCTTGGGTCGCCGGGGCGCGGTGCGACATGCTGCTGGGAATTCCATGAGCATGGCGAATCACGCGACGGACGGGCCGGGGTTTCAGTGGTGGCGATTGTTGAACCGCTACCAATGGTTCGTCCTCACGGTGGCGGCCCTGGGGTGGTTGCTGGACTGCATGGACCAGCAGTTGTTCGTGCTGGCGCGCGCGCCGGCGATGAAGGAGTTGCTTGCCGTCGGTTTTGGCCGGCCCGCGACCCCTGGCGAGATCGGTGAGTACGGCGGTTACGCCACGGCGATCTTCATGCTGGGCTGGGCGACGGGCGGCCTGATCTTCGGGGTCCTGGGCGATCGCTGGGGTCGGGCCAAGACCATGCTGCTGACCATCGTCCTCTACTCGGGGTGCACGGGCCTGAGCGCCTTCGCCACCCAGTTCTGGGATTTCGCCCTGTACCGGTTCCTGACCGGGTTGGGGGTGGGCGGCGAGTTCGCCGTCGGGGTGGCGCTGGTGGCGGAGGTGATGCCCGAGCGGGCGCGTCCCTATGCGCTGGGCCTGCTCCAGGCGCTTTCGACGGTTGGCAACATGACCGCGGCCTTCATCGGGATTTCCCTGAGCGTGCTGGAACAAGGGAACCAGTTGGCCGGTTGGGCGCCCTGGCGCTGGAAGTTCATCGCCGGCGCGCTCCCCGCCCTGATCGTCATCTTTGTCCGACGCGGTTTGAAGGAGCCGGAACCGTGGTTGGCAGCGCGGAAGAATCCGGCGCTGGCGAAGAAGATGGGGGATTACGGTGAGCTGTTCGGGAACCCGAACTGGAAGCTGCCGGCAGCCCTGGCCGGGGCGACGTTGTTCACCGGCGTGCTGCTCGCATTCCTGGGCCCGGATGCCTGGTCGAAGAACATGATCGTTCCCGGGTTCTCCCAGTTGAAACTGACCGTGGTCGGCATCGGGTTCGTTTCCCTCGCTTTCGGCATCTGGTGCATCTACGGCGGCGGCGGCGACACCCAGTACCGCGGGCGCGCCGTCACGGGACTGCTGCTGGCACTCAGCGGCGTCATCGGGGTCTGGGGCATCGCCTTCTTCAGTGCCGACCTGGTCCGGGGGGTGCTGGAGAAGAAGCTCACGGCCGAGGCCCTGGGGATCTCCACGGTCGAACTCCAGCAGGTCATCTCCCAGGGAACCCTCAAGGCCAGGATGCTGGCCAAGGGCGTGGACCCGATGCTCATTCCGTCCCAGTTGACCCGCTGGACCGGCATCAGTTCGATGGTCCAGAACTTCGGGGCGTTCTTCGGCATCTACGGCTACGGACTGTTGTCGCAGCGCATCGGACGCAAGCCGGCGTTCGGGATCAGCCTGGTCTCGGCCATGCTGGCCACGGCGGCGACCTTCTGGTTCCTGCGGGACTTCAAGGACATCTTCATCTTCGTCCCGATCATGGGTTTCGCGACGCTCTCGCTCTTTGGCGGCTACGCCATCTACTTCCCGGAACTGTTCCCCACCCGTCTGCGCAGCACAGGAACCAGCTTCTGTTACAACGTCGGACGCTTCGTCGCGGCAGCCGGTCCAGCCGCCCTCGGGGTGTTGTCCGGCGTGGTGTACAAGGACACGGCCGAACCTCTCCGGCTTGCCGGCATCACCATGTGCGCCATCTACGTCGTCGGACTGATCGCCCTGCCGTTCGCACCGGAAACCAAGGGCCAGCCGCTGCCGGAATCCGAACGCGGTTTCACGCACTGACCCGGTCATGTCGCCCTCCGCGGTTGAGATTCTCGCGACGGTGCTGTTCGCCCTCGCGGTGCTGCACACGTTTCTGGTGAAGCGGTTTGCCCACTGGGCACATCAGTACCCGGAAGGGTCGATCACGGAGAACGTCCTCCATTTCATGGCGGAGACCGAGGTGGTGTTCGGCGTGTGGGCCGCCGCGCTGTTTGGCGGGATCATGGTGTTGAAAGGGTCGATGCACGCGGCCGTGGACTACATCGAGGGACTCAACTACACCGAACCCAAGTTCGTGCTGGTGATCATGGTGGTGGCGGCGACGCGGCCCGTCGTGCGCCTGGCGGAAGCCTTGATCGGGCGGGCAGCCTCGGTGCTGCCCCTGCCTCCGGCGATGGCGTTCTTTGCCGCGGCATTGTCGGTCGGGCCATTGCTGGGGAGTTTCATCACCGAACCGGCGGCGATGACGCTCCTGGCGATGGTGTTGAAGCGGCGCTATTTCAACTCGGGCATCTCGCTCAAACTCGCCTACGCCACCCTCGGACTCCTGTTCGTCAACGTGTCGATCGGGGGGGTCCTCACCCATTTCGCGGCACCCCCGGTCCTGATGGTGGCAGCCAAGTGGAACTGGGGAATGGCCTACATGTTGCAGCACTTCGGTTGGCGGGCGATCATTGCCTGCTTCGTGAGCACGGCGGCGGTGGTCTTCTGGTTCCGGAAGGAACTCGCGACGCTACCGGTGATGACGGGTGATCCGCGGCCGATCCCCGCCTGGCTGACCGCGCTTCATCTGGCATCGCTCGGTCTGGTCGTGTTGTTCGCGCACTACCCCGACGTCTGCTTCGGGGTCTTCATGATGTTCCTGGGGATGGTGAAGGCGACCCATGAATACCAGGATTCCCTCAAGCTGAAGGAGGGTTTGCTGGTCGGGTTCTTCCTGTCGGGATTGGTGACGCTGGGTTCGCTTCAGGAATACTGGCTGAAGCCACTCATCCAATCCCTGGGGGGCGATGCGCTGTTCTTCGGAGCCGTTGGGCTGACGGCGATCACGGACAATGCGGCCCTCACCTATCTTGGTTCCCTGGTCGACGGCATCAGCCTGCCACTCAAGTACGCCCTGGTCGCGGGTGCGGTCACCGGGGGTGGCCTCACCGTCATCGCCAACGCTCCCAACCCGGCCGGCGCGGGAATCCTCAGCGATTCAAAGGTCTTCGAAGGCGAAGGCATCAGCCCGCTCCGTCTGTTCCTCGGCGCCCTCTGGCCCACTGCGGTGGCCATCGTCGCCTTCTGGTTCCTGCCGGGGCCGCGGTGAGGAGGCGCGGGGCGCACCTTGATTCTGTTGCCACGAATGTAGGCCCGCTGCCCTCAGCGGGCGGTTCTCCCATCGCCGCCTGAGGGCAGTCGGCCTACACGCATGACCAACTCAAAATGCACCCAGGCAAGGGGGAAGCGGAAGATTGATCGCCCCATCCCAGAAGCCTAGCCTTCGTCAGGTGGATGAAAAAAAGCTCCCCAAGAAAGCCTCGCCCCCTCCCGGAAAGGGCCGCCCTGATTCTGGGTCGACTGCGGGACCTGCACGGGATGGACGACGGCGAGAAGTCCCTCCACGCCCTCGGGTTGGCGGCAAGTCCCGACGAAAGGTGGGCGTTGTGGGCCCGCCAGATGCGTTCCAACGGTTATTGGAAGCCCTCGAAGCCGACGGTATCCGGTGCATGATGATCGGCATGTCGGCGGCGATCGCCCAGGGGGTCATGGGGGCAACGATCGACGTCGATGTCTGGGTTGATCTCCCCCCCCGCCAGTACATGCGGGTGCTCAACGTTGCGCGGACCACGGGAGCGGTGATCGCGGCCAATACCGTCGTGTATCTCGAGGACGGAACTCCGGTCAATTTCGTCTATCAGGTCACGGGGTTGCGTTCGTTTGAGTCCGAGCTCCAGCACACCCATCGAATGCGATTGCGGGGGTGGGAGGGGCCAGTGCTGGATCTCGCTCGCATCCAGGCCAGCAAACAGGCGATCGGCCGCGACAAGGATCTGCTCCACATCCGCCTGATCTCGGATTTCCTCCGCTGCCGGGAAAACCTGGGGCCGGAGGGCTAGCCGTCTCCTTGCAGGAAGCGAACGGGGGAATGGGCGGCCCACCCGTACTTGCCCCGGACGGTCGGTCCGTCCCATCCGCGGTCCATTCCGTTCGCGGATTCCGAGGGGATTCACCGCGGAGACGCGGAGAACGCAGAGGCTGCACGGGGCAATCCATCCGGCTCTGCGCAACTCTGCGGTCCCGGCGTTCTCAGCAGTGAACCTGGAAACCGAAGTGCTATTCGCAGATGGCGCAGATGGCGCAGATCACAAGGCCATTTCGTGCCGAATCGTCGTCACCCGCAGGGTGAGCCTGCCAATCCGGTTTCGACGCCTCCAAGTGCCTCTTCATCTGCGCCATCTGCGCCATCTGCGGATAAACAACTGCGGTTCTTAAGGTGAATCCGCCCCTCGCTCCAATCCAGTACCGGCGAGCCGCCGGTACCCCCGTTCCTGGGCGGTTACCGCCTTCCCAGGCTGGCCTTCGTCTCCGCCAGCAGGGTGTCGACGTCGGGTTTGACGTCGGCGCGGGTGGCACTGTCCATGCGGTCGATGAACAGGATGCCATTGAGGTGATCGACCTCATGCTGGACGGCTCGGGCGAGCAGGCCGCCGGCCTTGAATCGGTATTCCTCCCCGCGTTCGTTCCAGGCCGAGACCTCGACGTCCCCGTGACGTTCGATGTCGCCGTAGATCTCCGGGAAACTCAGGCAGCCTTCCGGTCCGCGGACCCGGGTGCCCGCCGGAGTCACCACCGGATTGATCAGGACCAGCGGCATGAAGGCATCGACGCTCGCCGGGTGTCCGTCGATCCAGAGCAGTGACGGGCGGTCGGTGACCCCGCGCACATCGATGACCGCCAGTTGGAGGGCATGGGCGACCTGTTGGGCAGCGAGCCCTACGCCCTGCGCGTGGCGCATGGTCTCGAACATGTCCGTGACCAGTTGCCGGACCTCGGGGGTGACCGATGGGATGCGGGCGCCCTTTTGTCGGAGGGCGGGATGACCGTACTTGACGACGGGAAGGACCATGGGAGGAAGAGGCTTACTCGGTCGGCCAGTGGCGCATGAATTGGGCGAGATCGGCGACGCGGGGGCTCTCGGCACTGCGGACATAATGTCCGCTGGTGGCCACGCCGCAGAGGATCGATTCGGCATTGGACAACCCCAGCAATCGGCCCAGGCAGAAGCCGCTGTTGAAGTGGTCACCCGCGCCGGTGGTGATGGTTGGCTTGGCGCACACGGAACCTTCCACCACATCGACGGCACCGTTGCAGGCCGTCAGGGCGTAGGCGACCGGATGGACGACCAGCGTCTCCACCGGAACGCGCTTCTGGATCTCCAGGGCCAGTTGGGCCAGGCCCTGCCAATCCTGGGGCGAGGGATCAAGCCCCAGCACCCGGGCGATCTCGTACGCTTCCTTCTCGTTGAGACCAAGCAGGACGTCGAAACGGGACTGGAACCGGACGATCAGTTCCAGTGCCCGTTGGATGTCGGATGGGGTGCGCTTCTCGGGATCAGCCAGGTCGAAGAAGATCTTGCGACGCTCGCCCAGCAATCCGGGGAGCAGGTCGGACTGGATGGCCGCCCAGATGTCCGACA
>CAMCFL010000024.1 GCA_945873715.1 Akkermansia muciniphila | reverse complement strand
GTGCTCATGTCGCGGATGAAGCTGGGCCGCTACCTCTACGCCGTCGGCGGGAACGGGGAGGCCGCACGGCTGTCCGGCGTTCCGGTGAAGCGCGTGCTGATGTTCGCCTACATCGCGAGCGCGCTGCTCGCGGGTCTCGGCGGCGTGATCATGGCCTCCCAGCTCAAGAGTGGATCCGCGACTTATGGCAACATGTATGAGCTTTACGTCATCGCGGCGGTCGTCGTGGGAGGCACCAGCCTCAGCGGGGGTGAAGGCAAGATGCTCGGCACGCTGACCGGTGCCTTCACCATCGCCGTGATCCAGAACGGCATGAACCTCACGAGCGTCGAAAGCTACACCCAGAAGGTGGTGCTCGGCCTCGTGATTCTCGGTGCGGTGTTGCTCGACAAGATCCGGCAACGTTGACGGCTGATGGAGCCAACGGTGTCCGGAGGGCGTGCATGACTCCGATGCGTGCATTGGATATAGGACGCTGCTAATGCCCTCAGGCGCGTCCTTCGTGAGCGCGAGTCTTCCGAGAAGGGTGTCTTCGACCTGGAGAGATTCGCCGGCCGGCCGCCACGCGCTTTAGAGCCCTTTCCCTGCGCTCCACGCCCCTCTGGCGCGTTTCCGGGCATCAAACGCGCAATCACCCTCCAGCCCATCAAGGCGCGACAATCAGGCTCTCAGGGCGATTGCCACCGTGTTCCTCCTGAGAAACCTGCGGGCGGCCACGTAGGCCTCCCTTTGACGCCCGATGGACACCGTTGTCCCTCGCTACCCTTCTCCGCTCCTCCGCTTCTCCGCGGCGGTCATCCACCCGGACGCCGGAGGCGTCCCGGAACGTAGCCGGCGGTCGAACGACCGCCGGTCCGCAGACACAACCCCCATCGACCCCGGCGGGGTCGCGCTTCCTCCCTCTCCGCCTGGCGCCTCAGCCACGGGCGAAAACCGCGTGTACCACCCCCCGAACTTCGCGAAGCGGCCTGGAGTGCACGCGGCGTCAGACACGGCATTGGTCGCGAGAGATCAGTCGGCCATGGATGCTCCAATCCTTCCCAGCCTCGCAAGGCCTCGATTCCCTAAATAATACACTTTTCAGATCTGACCCCAATGAGTCTCCCTCGGCCCGTGATCTCACAGTTTGAACCGTTCCTGCAACACGCAGGCACTCAGGACCGTCATCAGCACCTGGTCCCAAACGGTTCGATCCTGATCGGACATCGCGGGCAACCCGTCCAATAGCGCGACGACACGCTTCTGATCGTAGAACGGCAGCGAGCGCAGCGCCTGCCCGCGCAAGGTCTCCTGCATCATCTCGTGAAACCGCTCCCCCGGCAGCGTCGACACCGGCGGCGAGAGGAACGGATGTTTCTGCCGGCGATAAACGGTGTCCGTGATCACCGACCGCGTCGCTTCCCGCAGGATGTGCTTCTCGGTCGTGCCACGAATCTTGAGCGAGACCGGCACCTGGCGCAGGCACTCGATGACGTGATGATCGAGGAACGGGACGCGGCCCTCGATCGAATGCGCCATCTCCATGCGGTCGCCGAGGAGGGTGAGAACGTAGTTCGGCAGCATGCTCTTGCTCCAGAGATACAGCGCCTGATTCAACGGATCCCGGCCCGTGAGCTGCCCGGCCACGTCGAGCTGGTTGAGAAACACGCGCGCGCCGTCGTGATCGGGAAACTCCGCCTTGAATGCGCCGGACAACAACGACCGCCGTTTCACCGCAGCACCGGCGAAGGTCTGGAACCACGTCGGGACGAAACCCAGGGTGCGCTTCACGGAATCCAGCGGCACCGCGTCGCCCGCCGGCAGGAGAAGGCCGCGCGAGACCGGATTGCTGTCCTCCAGTTCCTTCAGCAGCCGCTGCACCTCGGCCGGATCCTGGCCCTGCGCGTTGTGGAGCAGCATGTCGCTGCGGAAATGCGCGTAGCCGCCGAGGATCTCGTCGGACCCTTCGCCGGTGAAGACGACCTTGTAGCCGGCATCGCGCACCGCCCGGCTCAACAGGTATTTCGAGATGCCATGGCCGTTGAAGCAGAGCGTCTCCGCGTGCCAGATCGCGTCCGCGAAATGATCGGCGAGGTCGGATTGCTGGATGGGAATCGGATAAAACTTCGCGCCGGCATGCGCCGCCATTTCCTGCGCGATGCTGCTCTCGTCGTAAGCGGCCTGGTCAAAGGTCAGCGTGAAGGCGTGGATCGGTTCACGAGCGTGACGGGCGGCGAGACCCAGCACCGCGCACGAGTCCAGGCCGCCACTCAGATAGCAGCCCACCGGCACGTCGGCCCGCATCCGCAGGCGAACCGCCTCGTCCAGTTGGGCGCGGAACCTTTCGATGTAGGACTGGTCATCGCCCTGCTGCGAGGCCAGCCCGGTCGCGGTGGGATAATCAAAATCCCAATAGTGCAACAGGCGGAAACTGCCGGGCGTCGCCAGAATGTAGTGGCCGGGTGGAACCTGGAAGACGCCTTCGAACAACGTCCGGTCCGGCAGACCAAAGCCGCTCGCGCCCTGGTAAAACCCCTCGTGATCCCAGCGCGCCGGCACGCCCGCAGCAAACAACGCCTTCACCTCGGACGCCAGATACAGCGTGTCGTTGTGCCATGCGTAGAAGAGCGGCTTGATGCCGAAACGGTCGCGCGCAGCGAACAGCGTCTGATTGTTGCGATCCCACAGCGCGAATGCGAACTCGCCGCGCAGTTGCGGCAGGCAGTTCACCCCGACGTCCTCGTAAAGATGCAGCGCAATCTCGCTGTCGGAATGGGTCCGGAAACGGTGGCCCCGCGCCTCCAGTTCGCGGCGGATGCGCTCGAAGTCATAGAACTCGCCGTTGACGATGATGCGCAGCGATTCGTCCTCGCTGGCGATGGGTTGGTCGCCGCCGCGGAGATCAATGATGCTCAGACGCGCGTGACCGAGACCCACGCGCCGGTCGGGCGACACCCATTGGCTTTGGTTGTCGGGCCCGCGGTGATGCAGCGCGGCGGTGGCGCGCTGCAACGAGTCGGCGGTGGCGGGACTTTTACGGGAGAAGAAAGCGGTGATGCCACACATGGGATGAAAGAAGGGTTGGGTTGGGGAACAGCGCAGTTTGACGGACTCCGCCTTCTCCTCAGCGCTTCCGTGCTCTGGGCATCATGAGGAGCATGGCCGCACCTAGCCCGGCCCCGGCGGCCAGGGTATAAAACGCCGCCTCACTGGAACCGCCGCTGGCCTCGCGGATTCTCCCGATCAGGTCCGGACCAAAGTGTCCTCCCAGATTGCCTACGGAGCTGATCCAGGCAATGCCCGCCGCCGCCGCGGTTCCAGACAGGAACTCGGTGGGCATGGACCAGAAGGTAACCCCCCACGACAGAACTCCGGAGGTGACCAAGGTGAGGCCGATGATGGACAGGATGGGAGAGGTCTTGCCAACGAGGGCAAGAACGAGCAACCCGGCGGTGGCCACCATCAATCCGCCGGCGGCGTGCCAACGGCGCTCCCGGGTGCGGTCGGAGTGAGCCCCCCAATACACCATGCAGATCGCGGCGGCGCCCCACGGGATCATGCTCAGCAATCCCACCTTGAGGTAATCCGTCTTGTTGATCCCCAACTCCTGGATGATCGTTGGCATCCAGAAATTGACGGCGTAGAAACCCAACAAACCGCAGAAATACACCAGTGACAGGGTCCACACGCGGCCATCGCGGAACGCTCCCATCAGATGGTGGCGCTGGACATCCCCTGCCTTGGAGGCCTCGTCTTCGGAAAGACGCTGAACAACGAGGTTCCTTTCCTGATCCGTGATCCACGTGGCATGCTGGGGACCATTGGGCAGCAGCCAGAGCACCAGGGCTCCCATCATGACCGAGGGCAGGCCTTCCACGAGAAACAACCACTGCCATCCGCGCCAACCCTGCACCCCATCCATGTATTGCATGATGGCGCCCGAAACCGGCGAACCAATGACATTGGAGATCGCGATGGCCGTCATGAACAGGGCGGTCATTTTCGCCCGGCGAGAGGCCGGAAACCAATAGGTGAGATACAAGATGATTCCCGGAAAGAAACCCGCCTCCGCCACGCCCAACAGGAAGCGCAGGAAGTAGAAGGTGAACTGCGCATCGGTGCAATTGGACCAGGAGGCGATCGCCCCCCAGTGAATGGCTCCGGTGAACATGAACGCCGAGGAGACCATGCCCCAGGTGATCATGATGCGAGCGATCCAGATGCGGGCACCGACACGCTCCAGGATGACGTTGCTGGGCACTTCGAAAATGAAGTATCCGATAAAGAAGATACCCGCTCCGAAACCGTAGACCTGATCGCTGAACCGGAGGTCGCCCGCCATCTGCAGCTTCGCGAATCCCACATTCACACGGTCCAGGAACGAGAAGATGTAGCACAGGAATAGGAAGGGGATGAGACGTCTGGCGATCTTCCTGAAGGTCGCCTCTTCAAACTCCGGGCTGACAGGCGTGGCCACGGCAATCTCATTTTTCATGCGTTGTAATTCGGATAGCAATTTGGTTCTCCAGATGTTGGAGCGAGTCGCCTCCAGGAGGTCATGCGCCGTTTCGCTTTCAAAAGGTCCAGAAAGTTTGAAGAAGGTTTCGGCGGCTCAGTTCCGGCGCATTTCGACCTTCAGCCAGGAGCGGGCGTAGTGCCACCAGCGCTTGGCCGTGGTCATGGAAACACCCAGGGCGCTGGCCGTTTCTTCCAGAGACAGGCCCACGAAATAGCGCAGTTTGACGAACTCCGCCTTCTCCGGATCCAAAGCCGCAAAGCGATCCAACGCGTCATGCAGGGCGAGAAGCTCTTCGTCGTCGTCGGTCGGCGCGGCGATCTCCACCTCGTCGAGGTCGACCCGCTCTTGCCCACCTCCGTGCCGCTGGCGAAGCCGTCGCCGGGCGCGCTCCACCAGGATGCGGCGCATGGCCTCCGCCGCGGCCCCAAAGAAATGCGCGCGGTTTTCCCACGTCGGTTGCTCGTCGCCGCCCAAACGGAGCCAGGCTTCGTGGACCAGGGCGGTGGGTTGGAGGGTCAGGCCCGCGTTTTCCCGCGCCATCTTCGCCGCCGCCAGGCGCCGCAGTTCCTCATAGACCAGCGGCAACAGCTCCGCGGCGGCTTGGGTCTGGCCCTCCTGGATGGCGTGGAGGATGCGCGTCACTTCGTTCATGGCTGCCCCGGTATCGCCTCCACCGCTGGGTTGGCCTGCTGGAACGCGGCCAGCTTCTGTTTCCACCCGGCTTCCAGGAGGCGGGCGATGTTCGGGTGATCCATCCTGGCCAGCGCCTGCCGTTCGGCCTCGACGCGGGCCACCCCCTGCCGGGGGTCCGTGCCCAGTTGGATGATCTTCAGCGCCACCCGTCGGCGCACCGGCTCCCTCTGCTCCGCCGGCTTCTCCAACGCCAGGGCAAACAGGGCTTCTTCGCGGGATGGGGGCATGTCGTGAGAATGTGAGGCGTTGCCTTGTTGAAGCGAGTCGCTTCCAACAGGTCATGCGACGTTTCGCTTCCCAAAGGCCCAGGAAGTTTGAAAAAGGTTCCGAAGGCGCCGTTCCGGAACATTTCCACCTTCCGCCAGGCGCGGACCCTACCGCCATCAGCGCTGGGACGGGAACAGGGGAACACCCAGGACGCTGGCCGCTGCTTCCAGAGACAGACCCACGAAATAGCGCAGTTTGACGAACTCCGCCTTCTCCGGATCCAAGGGCGCGAAGGGATCCAACGCGTCGTCCATTCTGTTCAACCGGCCGGCAATCATGTCAGTCAGTTCTTGGATACGGAATCGACTGCGGATCAGTGGCTTCGAATATTCTGACCCTCCGTGATCGAGTGCTCCGAAAGTCAGCGATCAGGTGCGACCCGTTCTTTCCCTGGCTCTCCGTACCGCCTTGCCGAAACCAGACTACCTGGAATCACCCAGTTGCGCATAACCCGCCTGCATGAACAGGAGATCCGGGCTCCTGGGCGCGCTCACTCCATACTCCTGCCCATCAGACATCTTGAACGTTCTGGCATCGACCCATTTGTGGAGTTCCACATGGCCATCCGCAAAGGCGAGGCAGTTTTTCTTCCCGTGTCGGATGGCGATCGGATCCCACCATGCTTCGGTGAACGGACAGGGCAGGAGCCAGCCCCCCCAATTGGATCCTCCAACATCCGTATCTTCCTCGAGGAAGACGTATTTCGAGGACGGAAATTTGCAACCATCCGACTTGACGATCGGTTGGGGTGAATACGGAGCACCGTTCATGCTGCATGGGATGGCGTAGCTTCGATAAGCCTTTCCCTGGTTGACCTTCTTGGACTTGACGGGGCGGTCTCGAAAGTCATTGGGACAATGATAGGCGCCGGATGCCTTGAGGTACGGCCAAAGCAGCCCATCCTTGAACCCTCGGATTTCGTCTTCAATTGTCCCGCCGGCACCCACGTCTCGTCCGTTCGCGTCCAGCTTGTGGCCGACCCAGTCGCCTGCGCGCCCACCACGGTCATGGGCGCCTACAAGCCGGTCCTGATTATCCTGATAATACATCATCCATCCCAGGATGAGGTTCTTCTGATTGTTACGGCACGCGGCGCCACGGGCGCTCTCCCGGGCGGTTGCCAGGGCCGGCATCAGCAGTGCGGCCAGGATGGCGATGATGGCAATGACAACGAGGAGCTCGATCAATGTGAAGCCGGATCGGGAGGGCGGCCGAGGGAAGCGATCGGATGGGTTCATGGAGACAGATTCTTCGACGCTGGTCGCTGGTGGGCTGACCCTCTTCTGCCCGCTGGCCGGGCACATGGCCTGACGAACGCTGTGGTCGGGTTCACCTTCCCTGGGTTGGCCGCAGTAGAGCCAATTGAACTTGAGACAGGTTTTCATGATGACGGAGCGAGCCGTTTCCAAGAGTTCATGCGACGTTTCACTCCCAAAAGGCCAAGGAAATCTAGAAGAAGTTTCGGAAGCCCCGTTCCGGCCCATTTCCAACTTCCGCCAGGCGCGGACCTACCGCCAGCAGCGCTGGGACGGGATCAGGGGAACACCCAGGGTGCTGGCCGCTGCCTCCATGGAAAGGCCCACGAAATGGAGGGAGCAATCAACGGCTGGCTGGCTCCGAACAGACGCCCTCCGCCCCTTGGACTCCTGGTGATGCCGGACGTCTCGCCGAAGAGCTTCGTCGCCGAAAGTCCGGCCAGTGATCCCGATTCGCCGCGACGGATTCATCCTGCGATCTACCCCATCGAATCAGGTAACCAAACCGGAGATCCACCCGCCTACCCTCGCACTTCCCGGCAGGCCTGGAACAACCACGCCTTCGAGTAAGCCCACCACCGCTTCGCCGTGGGTTCGGAGATGTTCATCACCTTCGCCGCCTGCTCGGTGGTGAGCCCGACGAAGTACCGCAGCTTCACCAACTCCGCCTTGGGCGCATCCAGGACGGCGAACCGCTCCAGGGCGTCGTCGAGGACGAGGAGTTGGTCGTCGTCCACCGGGCTGGCGAGCGGAAGATCATCCAGTTCGACGTGTTCCGCGCCTTCACCCCGTCGCTGGGCGAGCTTGCGGCGCGCCCGGTCCACCAGGATGCGCCGCATCGCCTCGGCCGCGGCGGAGAAGAAGTGCGCGCGGTTCTGCCAATGCGGCTGCGCGTCCGCACCCAGTCGCTGCCACGCCTCGTGCACCAGCGCGGTGGGCTGGAGCGTGTGGCCGGCACCGTCTAAGAAGTCGGGGCGTTTCTCCGCCGACTTCTCCAGCGCCAAGGCAAACAAGCTTTCTTCGCGAGATGGGTTCATGGCTGCTTGGAATTCGTTGCTGGAGTGGCTTTCAGCCGGGCCATCGCCTCAACCTCCCGCTGATAGCGGGCATCGTGTTCAGCGAGGACGCCCGGCGCGAGCGGTTCGGCGTTCCAGACGCGCGCCGTGGCATCGATCCCCCCCGAGACGAGCTGGTTCCCATCTGGGCTGAAGGCGAGTGACACCACCCCGGCTGTATGTCCGCGCAACGTCAAGACCTCCTGTCCCGTGCGGGTATCCCAGAGCTTCACCGTCCGGTCATAGCTCGCCGTCGCGAGCCGGCGGCCCTCCGGGCTGAAGGCCAGCGCCGCCACTTCGGCCGAGTGGCCTGCCAGAATGTGAACAATTCTTCCACTGGCCGTTTCGCGGAGGATGGGCGTGCCGATCGAGGCATCCGTGCTCCTCGAAGTGAGCGGAGCTTTGCCGGCCCAGTTACTCGTTTCTGCAGTCAGCCTGCCATCAGGACTCTTGACAGTCTGCGTCATATACCCGGAGCCGCGCACGAATTCGGCGGGCAGCGCGCCGAATCGGATTCCCGCCAGCGCGGGGTCGGGGTCTCCCGTGTGCGGGTTCCAACCCTTTGTTTCTGAGACACCACCGAATTGGCCACTGTACTCCGAGAGGACTCGCAGTCCGTCACGCCGAAAGGCGAGATTGTCGACCCAATTGTTGTGTTCGATCAGGATGGGACGGCTCGTTTTGAGATCCCAGAAACGGATGGACCCATCAAAGCCTCCCGTCACGATTTCGCGGCCATCCGGCCGGAAACCAACCGCCTGAACAAAGTCGGTGTGCCCATGAAACGTCGCCAATCTCCGGCCGGAAGGAATCTCCCAGAGCCTCAAGCTCCGATCTTCACTCGTCGTCACGAGCTGGCTGCTGTCGGGGCTGAAGGAGAGGCCCAGGACAAACCCGGCGTGCGCGAATATCGTCAGCACCTCAAGGCCCGTCGCGGCTTCGCGGAGCTTCACCGTCCTATCCCATCCGGCGGAGGCCAGCCATTTCCCGTCGGGGCTGCAGGCCAGGCTATAAACCCATTTCACGTGCCCTTTCAGGTCGAGTAGCTTCCTCCCGCTTTCGAGATCCAGGACCTCCACGACTTCAAAGCCCGCGAGGGCGAGCCTTTTCCCGTCAGGATGAAACGCCAGTTTGTTCACGCCGCCTCGCGGTCCTGAGAAGGCCTTGATCTCCTTGCCCGACGCCGCCTCCCAGACCTTGACCCGTCCGACCTTCATACCGCTGTAGCCCCCAAATCCCGCCACGAGCCACTGGCCATCGGGGCTGAAGGCCACGCTCATGGCATCCAGTTCCGGTTCCGTCCGCGTCCACACGACCTGTTCGCTCTCCACGTCTGAAACCACCACCAAGCCCTTTGCACATCCGGCTGCCACTCTTTTGCCATCCGGGCTGACGGCCACATCGATCAACGTCCCCTTGGCCCCAGGCAGAACCTTTCGCTGCCGACCGGAGGCGACATCCCAGACGCTGATGGTCGGCGTCATGCCAGCTCGCGCACGGCCAAACACCTGATCTCCCGAGGCAGCGACCGCCCAGGTTCCATCGGGGCTGAACGCCAGCGCGTTCACACTCGAGCGGTCAAGATCAATGAGCTTGCGCTCTGAATTGCCGAGCCGTTTGACAAAGTGCCACTCCCAGCCGCGGCGTTCGGGCGCGCAGCCGTGCAATAGATCCTCAGCCATGGCGATATTGTCGTCCTGCACTTCGCTGTAAGCTCGGCTGACGCGGTTGACATAATCTTCGCGGGCGAGCTGCTCGGCCTTTTCGAGGGCGCGCTGCTGCTCAGCTTCGGCCTTCGTTTGCGCCGACTCCGCCTTCAATCGCTGATGCTGCTCGTTGTTCCGTGCGCGCCGGGCGACGACCATCTGCCATGAACTGACTGCCAGCCCAAGAATCAGGGTCGTCGTCACCGCCGCCACCGCCACGAACGCCAACTTGTTCCGCCTCGCCATCTTCTGGAGGCGATAAAGCTGGCTGGGCGGACGGGCGGTGACCGGCTCGTTGGTCAGGTGACGTTTGAGGTCGGCGGCCAGCCCGTTGGCCGTGTCGTAGCGGCGGGTCCGATCCTTCTCCAGGCACTTCATCACGATCCAGTCCAGGTCGCCGCGGATCTGCTTGAGCAGCTTCACCGAGTCCGAGCCGTGGGCCGTCGCCGTCGCCGTGAGCGCCTCGCCGAGCATCGTGCTCAGGCGCGTGCTGGGGCGCTGCGGTTCCTTCTCCCGGATGGTCTTGCGCATCGCGTCAATGCCCAAGGCCATCAGTTCCTTGGCATCGAAGGGGGTCTTGCCGGTGAGCAGTTCGTAGAGCAACACGCCCAGGCTGTAGATGTCGCTGCGCGTGTCGATGTCGAGCCCGCTCATCTCCGCCTGTTCCGGCGACATATAAGCCGGCGTTCCGATGAACTGGTGCAACTGGGTGTAGACCGTGTTGTCGGTCAGCCGGCCTTCCGTCGCCTTCGCGATGCCGAAATCGATCACCTTCGGCACGGGCACTCCGTCGTGCAGCGTGACCAGGATGTTCGAGGGCTTGATGTCGCGATGGATGATGCCCTTTTGATGCGCGTGCTGGATGGCCTGGCAGACCTTGATGAACAGATCGAGCCGTTCCTTGGTGCTGGGATGGGCCTGGTCGCAGTAGCTCGTGATCGGGATCCCGCGGACCAGTTCCATGACGAAGAAGGGGCGTCCCTTCTCGGTCGTGCCGGCATCGAGGACCTTGGCGATGTTGGGATGATCCATCATCGCCAGCGCCTGGCGCTCGGCCTCGAACCGGGCGACCACCTGCTTGGTGTCCATGCCCAGCTTGATGACCTTGAGGGCCACTTTGCGGCGGACCGGCTCCTTCTGTTCGGCGACATAGACCACGCCGCACCCGCCTTCGCCGATCTTCTCCAGCAACTTGTAGCGCCCCAGCGTCTGGCCGACGGCTTCATCGGGTGCATCCTTCGGAGGGGTGAGCTCCGCGAGGCCCTGAACTTTCGCTGCGACCTGAACTTTGGCCGTAACCTGACGGGAAGATGGGGACTCGCGGAGCTCGTCCCTCCGGATGGTTGGCGATTCCAACACCGTCTCCGGTTGTTCATGCGCGGCGAGCAGCGCGTCGAGACGCTGGCGCAAGGCAGGGTCGCCGTCGCACATCACGTCAAGGAATAGCGCCCGTTCGGCGGCCGGTTTCGTCAGCGAGAGCTGGAACAGAAGTTCTTCGCGAGTGGGATTCATGTGCAGGTCTGCTTGAATGGGGTCAGGCCGGAAATTGACAATAGATAGCATCTATTCCAGAGTGCCACGCGATGAACATCGCGTTGACGAAGCATTTTGAAGAATTAATCGCGCGACTGGTTGGCAGCGGGCGTTACAACAATTCCAGCGAAGTCGTCCGTGCTGGACTGCGGATTCTGGATGCGGAGGAAAAGTCCGTGGCGGCAGGCTCGTTTCCGCCCGGCTCGCTGCGTCATCTCTACACCAAGGCCGACAACCGGACCGAACGCCGCACCGCCAAGGGTTCCACCCTGAAGGTCGAGGCCGAATGAAACAGTGGGACATCTGGACCTGTGACTTCGCCGACGCCGGTCCGCATCCGGCAATCATCGTCAGCCACCCCGATCGCGTCGCGCGCGCTCCGCTGGTCAACGTATTGATTGGCTCCAGCCAGAAGGCAACTCGCGAGGCGCGCGAAAATGAAGTCGTGCTGAACGGGGCGGATGGCCTCGATTGGGAGACGCTGGTGAAGTGCGACCTGATGTATTTAGTGGAGAAAGAGCGGCTGTATCGGCGGCGAGGAAATGTCGGCACGGCGCGGCGACGTGCGTTGGTCCAGCGCCTCAATGCCTGTTTCGGATTCACCCTGATTTGAACGAGCGGACTCATCACGCGCGGACAGAAAAGCGGTAGAGGGCTACCGCAGTCCAAGACGCTTCGCGACCAACCTGGCCGCCGGGAAGTCCGCCAGGTCTTGGACTGCGCCAGCCCTCTGGCGCTTTGGAATGCGGCGCGGTTTGAGTTCACGGCTGCGCCCCTTTCTTCTCAGCCGCCTTGTTCGCCAGCTGGAACGCGGCCAGTTTCTGTTTCCACTCGGCGGCTTGGGCGGGCTTTTCCCACGCGTCGTAGAGTTGCACCAGCCGTTCGAGGGATTCCTTGATCCGCCGCGGGGCGTTGAAAATCTGGGGCAGGCTGCCTTGGTGCTGTTGGAGTCCCTGGCAGCTCTCGAGCAGAAGCGGTTCAGCCTCGGCGTAGTTCTTTTGGCCCGTCAGACTCGCGCCGAGCAGGTTCATCGCTTCAAACCGCGCGCCCACGCCCAGTTCGTGCTTCTCCGTCAGGTGCAAGCCTTCCCGCAGCAGCGTCGTGGCTTCGGCGTACTTCTGCTGGGCCAATCGGACCGCGCCAAAGGTGACGAAGATTCGCGGGCTCGCCACTGGATTGAAGCCTGGGTTCCGCCGCACGGCCTGCCACGCCAGGTCGCAGAGGGCGTCGGCTCGGGCGACATCGCCTTTTTCGAGGTAAGCCCATCCCAAAAGGCTGAAATTCGGGGCCAAAAACACGCTCTTTTCGAGAGGCAGGCGCCGACTGTAATTGAGGACATCTTCCGTGAGCGGCCAGGCTTTGTCGAACCGCTGTTGCGTGACATAGATGTGGGCCAGGATGCTGACCGTCCCCTGGGTCAGAGGATGGTCCGGGCCCAGCGTGCTGCGGCGCACTGCCTCGGCCTGAAGCGCCAGGGCTTCTGCCTTCTCGAGTCGGTTCAGCCACAAAGAGTCAACGGCCAGCATCAATGTCAGACCGCTGGTGGTGGGGTGTTTCTCGGGCAGCGCGCGTCGGGCGCGATCGAGGGCATCCACGAGCAATGACTCCGCCTTCGCGGGCTGATGATGATAAATGCAGCCCAGGCTGAAGCCGTAAATCAACCGCAGTGTCGCCGGGTCATCCGGACCCAGAACTTCACGGTGCAAGGCCAGGGTGCGGAAAAATAGCGCCTCGACTTCAGTCCAAGGTGTTTCGCCCAAGAGCATCAGGACGAAGGCCCGCGTTTGCATAAACTGGAGGGTGAGCGCATTCGTTTTTCCCAAAGTCCGCTGGCTCGCTTCAAGTCCCTGGCGGGAGAGCGGCTCGGCCAGGGACGGCTCGCCACCCAACCAGTGGGCCACGGCCAGGCCATTCAGGGACCGCAGGGTGTCCTGGTTGGTCTCCCCGAGGTGTCCGCGTTGGACACGTAGCGCGGTCTCAAAATGCTGGATGGCCTTGGGATAGTCGCCGAGTTCCGTATAGACGGAGCCGAGCGTCTGCCGGATGGAAGCCTCGACGAGGGGCGGACGTCCCGTGGCGCGGTCAAGCCGCCCTCCGATGCGGTCGAGCAAGGCGCGGACGGTCAGCTCGCGATCCGGCTGATAGCCGGGGCTGCCCTGGCTCAACACGTCGTCCTGGATGAACTGCAGCGCGGCCTGGGCGTTGGCCTTCTCGGTGAGAGCCTGGGCCTTTTCCACGATGGCTTCCGCTTCCGCACGGGTCGCCCGCACGGCCTGCCACGCGCTGACGATGATCCCAAACACCAGTGCGACCGCCACGGCGGCACCCGCCGCGAAC
>CAMCFL010000023.1 GCA_945873715.1 Akkermansia muciniphila | reverse complement strand
CAGCGCTCGCTCAGGTCAACCGGAACGACACCACCCGCCCGCTCCAGACTGACTCCATCCGGGAGCAGTCGAACCGGCCGCTGGGTGAGCGCAATCAGAACGACCGATTCCAGAACGACCGCACCCAGGGCGATCGGTCGCAGAATCTTCGCTCCCACCGTGACTACTCCCAGAACGACCGGCTCCACAGTGCGGCCAAGGGTAGCGACGTGATCGGGATGAAGGTTCAGAATTACGAGGGTGAAACCCTCGGCAAGGTGGAAGACCTGGCGCTGGACCTCGAATCAGGGCGCATCGTCCAGGTGATCCTCTCCTCGGGCGGACTGGTCGCCTCGGGAGATCGCCTGTCGGCCGTGCCGCCCGGAGCACTGCATCATGACGTGGCGAACCAGGTCCTGCATCTGCGGGCGACCAAGGACCAGGTCAAGGGTGCGCCGGAGTTCAGGACCACCCGTTGGTCTGAATCCTTCAACACCAACCATCTGTCCGCCTCCTCGACCCACTATGGTCAGCAGTCCGACATCGGATACATCCACCAGGACGACGTTCTGGACCGGAGCAGCCCGCCGCCGACGCGGAACGCGGGTGTCGAATGGGACAAGGACCGCCAGGCGAAGAACCGGCAGTGGATGATTCCCGCCTCCCGCCTCGGCCAGGTCCAGCGCGCGAGCAAGCTGATGGGCATGACCGTGAAGAATCGGCAGGACGAGAAGCTCGGCGAGGTGGAGAACATCCTCGTGGATGTCCAATCCGGCCGCATCCTGGCCGTGGTGTTGTCGTCCGGCGGCTTCCTCGGCATGGGAGAGGAACTCAGCGCCGTTCCGCCCACCGCCCTCGGCTTCAATACCGAGCGGGACACGCTCCGCCTGGACGCCACCCGGGACACTCTGGCCGCGGCACCGCACTTCAAGGCGGATCAATGGCCGGACTTCAACGAGCCCACGTATTCGGACAGCGTCTATCGCGCCTATAAGGTGGAGCCCTATTTCGGGACCAACTCGGTCTCCCAGGTCGACAACGCCGGCCGGAACATCCGCGACCGTAACAACAACACGCTTACGCCGCTGGATCAGGGCAACAGCCGGGCTGACGTCAACATGACCGCGAAGATCCGCAAGGGGATCGTCGACGGGAAGGACATGTCGGTGAACGCCAAGAACGTCAAGATCATCACCAACAACGGCATGGTGACGCTTCGTGGTCCGGTCAATTCCACGGAGGAAAAGCGCCTGATTGGCAACATTGCCAACAGCTTTGCCACCCTTGGCAACGTGGACAACCAGCTCGAAGTCAGGTGAGACGGAGGCCTCCTTCCCTCAGCCAATCCATTCAATAGACCAACACCGAAAGACCAAATCATCATGTCCAAGAAATCTGTATTCTGTATCGCCAGTTCCCGTGGTCAGGCCGATCGCATCGTCGATCAGCTCAAGACCTCCAACTTCTCCAACAACGACATCTCCGTCCTGTTCCCTGACAAGGGCACGACCAAGGATTTCGCCCATGAGAAGAACACCAAGGCTCCCGAAGGTGCCGTCGCTGGCGCCGGCACGGGCGGCGTGGTCGGCGGGGCGCTCGGATGGATCGTCGGGATTGGCGCATTGGCCATCCCGGGTGTGGGACCGTTCATCGCCGCAGGTCCCATCCTGGCTGCGCTCAGCGGTGCCGCCATCGGTGCGGCGGCCGGCGGCATTGCCGGCGGCTTGATCGGCCTGGGCATTCCTGAACTCGAAGCCAAGCGCTACGAGGGCAAGGTCAAGGAAGGCAACATCCTCCTCTCGGTCCACACGGAGAACTCCGACGAGATCAAACGAGCCAAGGAGATCTTCACCAACGCCGGAGCGAACGACATCTGCACGACCGGCGAGGCAACGGCACCCGACGCGCCAAAGAACACGTCGAAAGTCACCACGGGGACGACCACGACGACTGCCACAGGGACCACGAGCACTGGACGCGTGGCGCGCGAGGAGCGCGGCTTCATCTCCGCCGGCAACTGATCGGGCTCACACCAACGGCGACCGGGAATGCGGGTGCATCCTGGGTTTGTCACGGTGGCAGGCCCCCTGCCCTCAGGGGTCGATCAGGAAGCCCCCCCCTGAGGGCAGCGGGCCTGCCACCGTGACAACAAAGCCCGGATGTACTTCGGGAATGCCCGGTCATCCCACCTTCATTTCTTTCTAGACTCATATGAACACCAAGACACTCAAAGACCTCTTTCTGGCTGAACTCGCTGACATGTACGATGCCGAGAAGCGGATCGTGAAGGCGCTGCCCAGGATGGCCGAGGCCGCGACCTGCACGGACCTCAAGAAGGCAATGGGACAGCATCTCCAGGAAACCCAGGGCCATGTGACCAAGGTGGAAGAGGTCTTCCAATGCTTCGGCGTCCCGGCCAAAGGCCAGACCTGCGAAGCAACGAAGGGCTTGATCGAGGAAGCCGAGGAAATCGCAGCCGAGTTCAAGGGCTCACCGGCCATCGACGCCGCGCTGATCGGCGCTGCCCAGAAGGTCGAACACTACGAGATGGCGTCCTACGGGTGCCTGAAGGAGTGGGCAACCCTGCTTGGCAATCCGAAGGCAGCCCGGATCCTGGAAGGAATCCTCAACGAGGAGGGGGCCGTCAACAAGGCACTGACCAAGCTCGCCGTCGAAATGAGTAACCAGAAGGCCCTGGGTGAAACGAGTGCCTCGGTCAAAGGCGCCGAACTGAAGGGCGCTGCCGACAAGAAGGCGGCAAAGCCGGCCAGCAAGGAACGTCCCATGGCTCAGGCAGCCCGTTGATTCATCGGGCCTGGCCGGCACCGCAACGCGCGGGCCGGCCACGCCCTTTCTATCCTTCCAATTATATGTTCGCACTGATGATCGAACCCATTCTCGGCGCCATTGGCTTCTCCCTGATCTACCTCCTCATCGGTGGCGGTCTCGGCGGTGCTGTTCTCATCTTCATCGTCCTGAAGATGTTCAAGAAGTAGGGCACCCATCGGTCCGCCGTGGGCCGGTTCGGACATCCAAGCCCTCACGGGGCTAGCCGGCATGGGCCGGGTATTCGAAAGGGGGTACCCGGCGGCCCGCCGGTACTGGGTGCCGTGGAAGTTGGGGCCAGGACCGGCAGGCTGCCGGTCCCCCCGGCGTGGAGTGGAGATTGCCGGGATCGGGGATCCGGCGGTCGGGCGACCGCCGGCTACCCTCCGGGACGCCTCCGGCGTCCAGGGGACCTCTTGAGTTGGTCGTCACGATTGTAGGCCCGCTGCCCTCAGCGGGCGCTTTCACGTCGCCGCCTGAGGGCAGGCGGCCTACAACCGAGACAACCTCCTCCCGGTGAGCCCCGGCATCTGGACCTCCCGAAATCGCACCTTGCGATGATTGGGATGCCCGGTAGCGTAGCGGAGCAATTTCGTCCGCTTTGGCGGACCCACCATTTATGGAGCAGCAGAAGGTCTATTATTTCGACAACAACGCCACGACGCGCGTCGCGCCAGAGGTCGTCGACACGATGATCCCGTTCCTGCGGGAATACTGGGGAAACCCGTCGAGCGCCTACGCTTTCGGGGCCCAGGTCCACGGGCATGTCGAGGCCGCCCGCGAGAAGGTCGCCGCCCTGATCCACGCCGATCCGAAGGAAGTGGTCTTCACCAGCTGCGGGACCGAATCGAACAATTCCGCCATCCATTCCGCCCTGGTCACGAGCGGCAAACGACATGTGATCACCACCCGGGTGGAGCACTCGGCCAACATCAGCTTCGGGGCGCACCTGGAGAAGATGGGTTTTGAAGTGACCTATCTGCCGGTGGAATCGGACGGTTCCCTGGACCTGCACCTGCTGGAACAGGCCATCCGACCGGACACGGCGGTGGTGTCGGTCATGTACGCCAACAACGAGACCGGCGTGATCTTTCCGATCGAGGAAGTGGCCGCCCTCTGCCGCTCGAAGGGGGTCCTGTGCCACACCGACGCCGTTCAGGTGCCGGGCAAGCTGCCCATCGATGTGAAGCAGCTGGGGGTCGATTTCCTTTCGCTCAGTGCCCACAAGCTCCATGCCCCCAAGGGCGTTGGGATGCTCTACGTCAAGAAGCGCACCCGCTACACCCCGTACGTCATCGGGGGACATCAGGAACGGGGTCGCCGCGGTGGCACCGAGAGCGTCGCCAACATCGTGGCCTTCGGTCGGGCCGCGGAACTCGCCATGGCGACCCTGCATGACGAGAACACCCGGGTCCGTGCCCTGCGGGATCGTCTGGAGAACTGGATCCTGACCCACATCCCCAACACCGTGCGCAACGGAGCCCGGGAGCCGCGTCTGCCCAACACCTGCAACATCGCCTTCGACTTCGTCGAGGCGGAGGCGGTGCTGATGCTGCTGGATCAGGTGGGGATCTGCGCCAGCTCGGGTTCGGCCTGCACCACCGGTTCACTGGATCCTTCCCATGTGTTGACCGCCATGGGGGTCGTCCCCATGCGCGCCCGCGGTTCGGTCCGCTTCAGCCTCGGGATCTACAACACCGCGGAAGACGTGGATTACCTGCTGGAACACCTGCCCCGCATCATCCAGCGCCTGCGCGACATCTCGCCGCTCAACCCGGAGCATCCGGACAACGACCGCTACGACATCGACGCCGCCCGGAAGAAGCACGAGGAAGAGATGGCGTCCGTGAAGGAGTGAGTCTGGAAGCCCGCGTTCCATCCACAGATGCCACAGATCCGGGACCGGTTCCTATGACGGCAGGCGCGCCCGCCGGTTGAGATCGTTTCCGCGCCCTGGCTGCCGCCCAGTTTCTCCCCATCTGCGTCATCTGTGTCATCTGTGGACAACCAGTTCCGGCTTCTCGAGTGAGCGGGGATTTCGACTTTCGGTTTGGTGGGATCGGACGGCTCTACGGTCGTGAAGGCCTGGCACGCCTGCGCCGCTCCCACGCCTTGGTGGTCGGCATCGGTGGGGTGGGATCCTGGACGGTCGAAGCGCTGGCGCGGACCGGGGTCGGACGTCTGACGCTGGTCGATCTGGACGAGGTCTGCGTCTCCAACGTCAACCGCCAGTTGCCGGCGCTCGATTCCACCCTGGGCCGCGCCAAGGCCGAGGTGATGGCGGAACGCATCCGTGGGATCCACCCGGAGGCCCGCGTGGAGGTGCGCCTGGAATTCTTCACCGCCGACACCGCCCGTCGGCTTCTGGGTCTGGATCCGGAGCATGCCGCGGATCGACCGGACGTGGTGATCGATGCCATCGACAACCTGTCCAACAAAGTCCGGCTCATCGCGCTGTGCCATGAGCAGGGATTGCCGCTGGTCGTCTGTGGCGGTGCCGGGGGGCGACGCGACCCGACGGCCGTGCGGATCGAAGACCTGGCGCGGGTGACCCACGACCGGTTGCTGAGCGAGACCCGCAAGCGACTGAGGAAGGAGCATGGGTTTCCGCGCAACGACCGGAAGTTTGGCGTGGACTGTGTGTGTTCCTCCGAGACCCCGGTGTTTCCCGCCAGTGACGGGACGGTGTGTGCCGTGCGCGAATCGTCGGCCGCGGGGGAATCCCTGCGCCTCAACTGCGACAGTGGGTTCGGATCGGTGACCTTTGTGACGGGAGCGTTTGGTTTCGCCGCCGCGGCACGGGCGGTGGCAAAGCTGGTGGCGGTGTAGACCGCTGGCCAAGAACGGGGGAATGGGCGGCCCGCCCGTTCTTCTGCAGAGGTCAGCGAGTTCAGCCGTGCTGGCGAGCCGCCAGCACCCCCGACCGACGCCCCGGAAAGGGACGTCCTTCACGTTGCCTACGGGGTAGGAGACGAGGTCACGAGGCTGATTCTGAGCTGGGCGGGGGATGCCCGCGAAACACACGAAGCAAGGCGGTGGTTGGTGTGTTTGGTGGGCGATTGCTTCTGCTGGGTCGGCTGTCTTCAGGCCGCGACATGAAAGCGCCCGCTGAGGGCAGCGGGCCTACAATCAGTCTGGAGTCAGCACCAGGCTGCGGAGCGGACGAAACTTCCGAAAGCCCTGATCAAAAGTGACGAGCGGCACCTCGGCAGCAACCGCGAATGCAGCGAGGTACGCGTCCTGCCAAAGCTTCGGCGAGTAGGGAAAGCCTTTCGACAATCCGCGAAGGGCCTCTTCCAAGGCCGGGGGCTCCGCTTCCAGTGTGAAACGGCTGTCACTGAATAGCCGGTCGTTCAATTTCCAGACTGCATCCGTGCTGCACACATCGGGGCCCATGACGGTGGGGTTGCTCAGCAGGCGCAGTAACCCCATCTGCGCCAGACGACAGACAACCACTTCGCCTCCTTCGGGGAGCGACTCCAACCAACGCCGTGCGGGCGCATGGTGTTCGTGGCGGCCGTAGCAAAGCGGCAGCAGCCAGCTAACGTCTGCCAAGGCGCGCATCTGCTTCGTGGGCTTCTTCGGCATCGATCTCGGTGACCCTGATGGCCGTCAGCCGGGCCTGGCCCGGCTTGCCTGGGATCAGCGGAAACCGCGAGTGCCGCTTCTCGGGTTTGCTTTTGCCCAAAACCAGTCGCAGGCCGTCAGCGACCAGGTCCTTGAGCTTGGTCCCATCGCGCGCCGCAGTGGCCTTGGCTTCGCGAAACAGATCGTCCGGGATCTCAACCGTCGTCTTCATGACCCAGCTTCCCATAAACCCATACCGGGTGCAAGGTGAGCTCTGGGACGGCGTCGGAGGCGAGTTGACGAGGCTCGTTCAGGGCCGGGCGGTGGCTTCTTCGTTCACGGACTCGCGGGGCTCGTCCAGAGCTCGTCCCTCCGGAAGGCGGGTGCATCGTGAGTTTTTCATGGCTGTAGGCCGCCTGTCCTCAGGCGGCGATGGGAAAGCGCCCGCTGAGGGCAGCGGGCCTACATTCGTGACAACAAACTCAGGATGCACCCCAGAGCGCGGTGGCGTGACAATAGGACTTGCCCGGGAGACGCGGGTTGGATTAGTGGCATGGGCAATGCTTGCCTCAGCCCGTCCGCTCCCGGAGTTGCGCCCGGGAAACGGTTGTTCCGGTTGATGGCCATCCAGGGTTCATCGCTTGAACATTCCCCCCAACTCCCATCGGCACCTCCCGGGACGATCCGTCCTCCTCTGGTTCACGGCGGTGCTGTTCCTGTTCCTGCGGCTCACGGCCGCCGACGTTCCCTTCCTCCTTGGAGGGATTCCGCAGCTCCTTTCGGAGGTGGATGACCGAACGGAGGTCTATTTCCGCGGAATGCGTTTCAACCAGGCGATGGGCGAGTGGAACGTGGACCTGAGCGTCAGCAACCGTTCTGTCACGCCCCTCACCGGGCCGCTCGTGGTGACGATCATCAGTCCAACCGGCCGCACCCGGGTGCTGCGTCCCGACGGAACCAACGGGCTGGGCCAGACCTACCTCGACCTGACTCCCCAACTTGCAGGCGGCGTGCTCCCTGCCGGAGCGGTCACCGACGTCCGGCTGCTGGCACTGGAATTTGCCGTCGGAGTTCCCCCGTCGATCCAGGCCCGCGTGTATGCCCCGGGAACCGTCCCGACCCTGGCCCTGGTCCAGACCCGGACGGTGGACGAAGCGGGCCTGCCGTTGTCCTCGGTCATGGTCGAAGAGGTGGGTGGGACTGGTGAATCGATGGTGACCGATCCCACCTCGGGTTGGGTCACCCTGGCGCGGTCGTCCGGACCGCGGACCTGGCGATTCTCGGCGGCGGGATTCCTTCCCACCTGGCGATCGCTTCTGGTCGCGAATGGGGTCCAGGTGGTGCCTCATCCCCGGTTGGTCCGGCGTTCCGGTCGGATCTTTCCGGTCACGCCGCTCTCGGGCGGACGGGTCGAACTTCCCGAGTTCGGCCTGCAACTCACGATTCCGCCCGCGGCGGTGGCGGTGGAGACTCCGGTGACGGTGACGGGCCTGAGCGGGCAGAACCTGCCGTCCCTCCTGCCGCGGGGTTGGAGTCCGCTGCAAGCGTTCACGCTGGAGTCGGGTGGACCGATGACCCTGCCGGCGCGGGCGCGCCTGGCGCCGTGGGGAAGCCTTGCCGCGGGGGAAGCAGTGGTGTTGGTGCGGTTGAACGAGACGGCGCTCCGCTGGGAGGTCGTGGCCCTCGCCGGCGGTGCCGGCACCAACGCCCTGTCGGTCGACCTGTCTGGGCCCGGAACGTGGGCGCTGGTGGTCGGGGATGCGGTTCCCCACGCGCCGCCGCCGGCCCGGGTGGGTCAACCGCTGGAAGCCAGCGTCCTCGCCCTCCCACTGGTTGAGAACTTGCGGGCCACGGGCGAGGTCCGGCCTTCGAGTCGTCCCGCCAGCCGCAATCCCGAGCGCGTCACAGCCGAAGCGGAAGTGGTGGTGTCCCATCCGGGCGGCCCCATCCCCAGCGGTCTGCTCCTCCGCTGCGATCTGCGCGACCGCTACCTGCTGTCCGACGGATCGCGTCGGACGCCCGCGTCCTATGACCATTTCATCGTGGCCTATCAACGTCCGGGGGATGCGCTGGCCGACACGGTTCATGCGCGGTTCCCGCTGCGTCCACTGCTGCTCTTCGGTGCGGAAGACCTGACTGAAGCCCTCGTCCACGTCGACGTGCTGGGCGACACGACCTTTCAAGGCGGCGTGTTGACCGAGGCCGGTGGCTCGGTGACGACCGACGGCGTCCGGTTGCTGGCCCTTGCGGGGGATTTTCAACGACCGGAAGCGGTCCTGGTACGACGCCTGGATCCCGATCGGTTCACTCCTTCGATCCCGCCCACCCATTCGATTGCGGCAGTCTTTGAAGTCAACCTGGCGGGGCTGGCACCGGGCCGCCGGCTGCATCCGCAGGTGGAGGGATTGCCGCCGGGGACGCGGTACGTCCTGGCGCGCGTCGTGTCGGAGGAGGGGATCGACGGATTGGAACCCCGCGAACGCCTGACGACCGATGCCAGCGGCATGCTGCAAAGCCTCGAGCCGATCGAAGGCGAGCGATTGGAAGGACTGAACCGCTCCGGGCAGTATCTGCTCGTCCGGGTGCCGCAGCCGCTGGGCCTGGTGACCGGGGTAGCGCGAAACGCCGCCGGGATTCCCACGCCCGGCCTGGCGGTGCGACTCGAACCGTGGCTGACGATCTCCGGTGCGGGCGGCTTGTACCGGCTGCTGGGACCGGTGGGGCTCTCCGGCCTGACGGTGCTGGACCCGGTCACGGGCAATTCGGGGCAGGGGACGGCCGACGTGCGGGAAACGTCCGGGGTGTACCCAACGGACCTGGTGGCGGCGGCTTCGGGGCCTCGGGTCATCGCGACGTCCCCGACGAATGGGGCGGTGCAGGTGAGCCGGGTGGTGCCGGTGGTGGTGACCTTCAGTGAGCCGGTGCATCCGGCCCGGGTGGCGGCGGGCGATGTCCGCCTGCTGGACGCCGCGGGCGTGGTGGTTCCCGCGAGCGTCACGCTGAATCTCAGGGGTACTTCGGTCACCCTGCTTCCCTCTGCGCCACTGGCGGGCGGAACGCGTCATACGCTGGCGGTCTCGAACCGATTGACGGACCTCACCGGACTGCCGCTGGAAGGGCCGTCGGAATTCCCCTTCACGACGGAAGCCGACCCCGCCACGCGCCTGGCCGGCGTGGTCACCAGTCATGAGCCGACCAACGGCGTGGCCGGACTGACGGGTTCACCGGGTACGGCCGAGCCGGAAGCGCCCGTCATCCTGGTGAATGAAACCACCGGGACGACGGCGACGATCCTGTCGCGGGTCGATGGAAGCTTCTCCAATTCGATCGTGGCCGGCGTGGACGACTTCCTCTCGGCGGTGATCGTCAATCGCAACGGCACGCGGGACCGGGTGCCGGTGTCGCGGCAGATGTTCCGGGACGGAAGCGTGGGGTTGTTTGGCGGCGGCGGAATCCTGGAGGCGCAGAGCGACGGAGGACCGGTGCAGGTGATCGTCGAGCCGGGGGCGATCGAGGTGAAGACCAAGTTCAAGCTGACGCCGATCCCGTTTGGAACGTTGACCAACACGTTGGGAACCTTGCCGGCGACCGCGCAGTTGCTGGGGGGCCTGATGCTGACGCAGGAGGGGGACGACCTGAAGGTGGGAGCGGACATTTCCTTCCCGGTGGACATCGCAGCGCTGGGGCTGACCAACGCTCCCGAGAACTGCACCTGGGCGTTGGCGACGCCGCGCGCGATCGATGGAGAGACGGTGTATGAGATCGTCGATCGGATGCACTACGAGGACGGACGGTTGGTGACCCATTCACCGCCGTTTACCGGGGCCTTGCTCAAGGAACTGCAACGGCGGTTCAAGGGCGCAGGCAAGTTCGACAAGAAAAACCGCCAGATCTCCAAGGCCCTGGGGATCCCGGACCTGAAGACCGCGTTCTACAACGTCGCTCTGCTTCCGCTCCTGATGGCGCAGGGCCGGAGCCTGATCGTGACCGGCGAGGCCTACTCCGCGGAGGTGGATGCCGATGGGAAGGATGTGCCGGGAACCAAGCGGCTGTTGCCCGGGGCCAACGTGATGTTCGCCTACGAGGAATTCCAGAACCTGCCCGGCCGCCTGCAACCGGGTGCGACCTTCACCACCAGCGGCAGCGACGGCATCTACTCGATCCTTTTCCCGATCAACCGACTTCAGGAAAATGGATTCCTGGTGCGCGGGACGCATCCGGCCTTTCCCCTCCAACGCACGGCGGTCCCCATCACCATCCCGAGCATTGCGCAGCAGTTCAACAGCATCGCCGGGCCAGTCCTCGGACCCAACCCGGGATTCCTCGATGCCCTCAACGCGGTCAACAACGCCCTGAGCAGCATCACTCCCAAGGTTGCCGCCCATCTGCGCTTCGCCCGCATCGGTCCGATCGATGTCGCCTCGGAGGACGCCGGGCCGCCGGTGGTCTCGCTGGCGATCTCGCCACGGGACCCGATCCCGGGCACGAACCAGACCGATGGCGCAGTGATCACCGTGACGGCCGAGGACGATCTCCAGATCTCCGGGGTCAGCCTCTCGCTGATCGAATCGAAGACGCTCAATCCGGACATCACCACCAACGACGTCACCCTGACGCTGATCCCCGGGACGCAGACCAACCGTGGACCGGCCTTCACGCAGAATTCCTGGCGGCTGCGGAGCCCGTTCCGCGCGAACGTCGAGATCCGCGCCACGGGCACCGACGCGGCCGGGAATGCATCCGAAGCCCGCACCGTGGTGCAGCTCATTGGCGACCGGGTGTTCCCGCCCCGTGGAACGAACGACACCCTCGGGCCGCGTGTCCTGACCACCTTCCCGCTTCCGAACGCGACCGGCGTCCGCCCCGGCACGCCCGTCCTGCTGCAGTTCTCGGAACCCGTGGCGGCAACGAACCTGCCGAACGTGGCCCAATGGCTGACGATCAACGGCGGGGCGACCCTCGCGTCGGCGAGCCTGTCGGGGGACGGACGGCAGTTGACCGTCTTCCTCGCGCCCGAACCCTCGAATCCGAACGAGGTGGTCTCGATCACGCTCGGCTCGGCGCTGGTGGATCTGGCGGGCAATGGCTTTGACCAGGAGCCGGTGGCCGATGGAGAGCAGAGTCACACGCTTCAATTCAACCTGGTGCCCGGCCAATCGCGGAACCTCGACGCCATGGAGTTCGGCGGCGGGGTCGTGACCCAGGGTGCCTATGCCTACGCGCTGGAGCGGACCGGTCCGTTGGATGGCGCGATGGTGGTGTACAATCTCCAGTCGAACACGCCAGTGCGCCTGGCAGAACTCAACCTCCCGGGCTACCCGCGCGACCTGGCCTTCGTCCCGGGCCTCAGCTTCAAGCGTCGCCTCTCAGAACCCGCCGTGACAAACCACGACCTGGTCGCGGTGGTCGGCGGCGTGACCGGGTCCGAGTCGCTGCAATACCTGTGGATCATCGATGTCACCGATCCCGCCCAACCCCAGCGCATCGCGGGTGCCAACATCGCCCTCGGCGGTGCGGCCGTCACCAAGGTCCTGTGGTCCTTTCCCTTCCTCGGTTACCTCGAAGCCAACGCCGACATCACCTCGCTCGCCCTCGTCGACCTGCAGGCGTTCGTCCTCGGCATGAACGCCGGTCGCGACGAGATCGCCACCTTCCCCGAGTTCGACCAGCTTGGCGTCGACGCCAACCGCGACGGCGACTTCATCGACGACCTCGACACTCTCCCGCTTCCCCGTCGCAATCCCACCGACTACTTCGGCAAGCTGTTCTCGATCGTGGATTCCGAGAGCGACCGGCGCATCGAGGACTTCGACATGGAAGTGAACCGCGGGTTGGTCGGCCTGGTGCTCCGCGCCGGGCATCCGCTCGGGAGCAATGGGCTCCCCGACTTATCCCGAACGGTCCCGCCCGCCTACCGGACGGTGTTCGCCGGGTTGCAATCGCTGGAGCCCACCAATGCGACCGTGAACTTCCCGGCCGAGTTCCTGCCGCGACGGGTGGCATTGCTTCCGCAGGTGCTGCTCGAAGGTTCGACCAACCAGACCTTCCGCGATCTGGCGGTGGTTTCACTCTCGTCCACCGTGGCAACTTCGAACCTCCTCGCGGTGATCGACATCACCGACCCGAACCGTCCGGAGATCCTCTCCAACATCGACCTGACCGGCTACGGAGTGCCGCAGTCCCTCAAGCGACGTGAGGACGGGCTCCTCGCGCTGGCGACACAGGCGGACGTCCTGTTGCTGGATCCCACGCGGTTCCTGCTGCGGCCGGTGGCGGGGGGGGGAATCGCCGGCCTTGATCGGGATCATCCCCGGCGCGGGCAGCGGCGTGCGTTCCTATGTGGCGGCGAATGCCGGTTTCAATGTCGTCAACGCCGGCGGTGCCCATCGCGTCACCTATACCGCGCCCAATATCCGGTTCCTTGCCTTTCCGCGTGGTGGCCCGCAGAACGTCTCCTTTCTCAAGCAGTTCAACGCCTCGCAGCTCGACGACATCTTCGGAGCTGCCCAATACCCGCAGCTGCTGCAGAAGTCGCGGTTGTTCCTGTCCTCCGTCAGCAACCAGCCTCCGGTGATCGCCCCGATCAACGACCGCTCGCTGTACTTCGTCCGCGTCGATGCCCTCGGCACGCTCGGGAGTTCCAACGGGGTGATCGACCTCGTGGTGGAATCCCTCAACAACGCAGGGCGTCCCTTCCCGGTGCCCAATCCCGCGGGGCTTCCCGTGCGGTTCGCTCCGACCAACACGCTCCGGGCGCTGGCCGACACCAACGGCTTCCGAACGAACGTCTCTCCGTACCCGCGGAC
The DNA here is from genome assembly GCA_945873715.1 of Akkermansia muciniphila. Classification (GTDB taxonomy): domain Bacteria; phylum Verrucomicrobiota; class Verrucomicrobiia; order Limisphaerales; family UBA9464; genus UBA6176. The sequence goes on along the minus strand of CAMCFL010000023.1, from coordinate 255 downwards.
CCTGCAGGCCATCCGCATGTCGGATCGTCCGACCAGTCCCTACTACAACGTCTTCCTCGCCGGCCCGATCGCCCTGACCGACGTGCCGCTGACGAGCAACCAGGTCGTCCAGGTCCAGCAACAGCATCCGCGCGGGATCTTGCGGCCCGGTCGATTCCTCTGGGCCGGACTCGATGCCACCAACCGTCCAGGTGCCTACCCGACCAACATCCTTTCCCCGGTCGTGTCCCGTCGGTTGTCTCCCGGGACGTTGGC
>CAMCFL010000022.1 GCA_945873715.1 Akkermansia muciniphila | reverse complement strand
GCAGGGACTGGCCGTTCTTGCTGCTCCAGAAGCCGGGAGTGCAACCGGTGCCGGTGGTGATCTTCGGCGTGTACCGGGTGTAGCCGAAGTCGGCATCATTCCGGGTCTGACCTTCGGTCAGGCTGATCGTCGTGCGGTCCGGCGTCAGAAGCCCGTCGAGGTCGTAGGTAGCCGTGTAGCCCGAGGGCGACGTCACCACCACCGAGTAGGTTCCAGCCAGCAGACTGTTGAATTCATAGCGACCGTTGGAATCGGTCACCGCGGTTCCCTGAAGCACTCCGGCGGAGTTGAAGAGCCGGACGGTGGCATTGGGCAGCCCCGACTCCGCTCCGCTGCCGGTGGTGTCCCGGTTGCCATCGGCATCCGTATCCACCCAGACAAGGTCACCGATGCGACCGGTGCCCGGACAGAACACATAGCCGAAGTCGATGTTGAGGCGTTGTTCGCCCGCCACGACGGTCACCGTGGCGCGGTTGGGAGTCCCGGTGCCATCCAGATCCCAGGTCGGGCCGTAGTTGGCCGGCGGCGTCACCGTCACCGTGTACGTTCCTGCCGTCAGGTTCGTAAAGGCGTAGGTTCCATTCGCACCGGTCGTGTTGGTACCGATCGAGGTCCCAGTGGAATCGCGGAGCACGACGACCACGTTGGTCAGGCCGACCTCGGCGCTGTCCTGGATCCCGTTGCTGTTGGCGTCGATCCAGACCCGGTCACCCAGGGTCACCGGAGCCGGAGGCAGATAGCCGAAGTCCACATCGGTCCGTTCTTCGGCGGCGGCGAGGGTGACCGTCGCGACATCCACGGTAGCGATGCCGTCGGCATCCATGGTCGGCGAGTAACCGCTCGGAGGCGTGACCCGCACGGTATAGGTCCCGGCGCCCAAACCGGCGAACCCGTAGGCGCCATCGGTGGTGGTCGTCGTGACGGCGATGACCGATCCGCCGGAGCCGATCAGTTCGACCACCAGGTTGGTGAGGCCGGCTTCGCCCAACTCGGCGAGCCCGTTGCCGTTGGCATCAGCCCAGACCCGATCACCGACCGAGGCCGTCATGGGATCCGGCGCGATGTACTGGTAACCGAAGTCCACGTCATCGCGGAGGTCGCCCGGCAGAAGGAGGACTTCCGTCGTGTTCGGCGTGACGATCCCGTCGAGGTCAGCGGTCGGGAAGTGGTTGGCCGGAGCCGCCACCGAGACCGTGTAGGTATCGGCTTCGAGGCCGCTGAACTCATAGGCACCGGAGGCGCCGACGGTCACGGTGCCAATCTCGGTTCCCGAACCATTGCGAAGGGTCACCACCGCGTTGGTCAGGCCGGTCTCGCCCGAGTCCTGCACCCCGTTGTTGTTGGCATCGAGCCACAGGCGATTCCCGATGCTGCCCAGCAGCGTTGCCGCGGGAACGTGATACCCGAAGTCCACATCCGTGCGATTCTCGCCGATGGCCAGGACCAGGGTGGTCGTGCCAGCCGTGCCGATTCCATCCAGATCGAAGGTCGGGATGGCGTCCGGTGCCACCGTGACCTCCACCTTGTAGGTCCGTGCGGACAAACCGGTGAAGCGATAGGCTCCCACCGCATCCGTCGTCGTGGTGGCCAGGATGACACCGGCGCTGTCACGCAGCGTCACCGGGACATTGGTCATGCCCGCTTCGCCTAGGTCCTGAACGCCGTTGGAGTTGGCATCAATCCAGACCCGGTCACCCAGGCTGCCCAGGGGCGGTGCGTAGATGAGCCCGAAATCCGCGAGACGATTGGTCTCGCCGATGACCACGGAGAGGGCGGCGGAATTGGTCGTGGCAATGCCATCCAGATCATAGGTCGGGATGTAATACTGCGGGGGAACCACCGACACCGAGTAGGCACCCGCTCCGAGTTCGCCGAAGGCGTATCCGCCCTGCCCGTCGGTGGTCGTCGTGGCGACCACCGCACCCAGCGAGTCCCGGAGCGTCACCGCCAGGCCGGCCAGGCCGCTTTCGCCCGGATCCTGGACGCCATTGCTGTTGAGGTCGTCCCAGACCCGATCGCCGATCAACGCCGGCGGCGGGTTGTAAACCAGACCGAAGTCAATGCCGTCCACTTCCTCGCCAATCCCCAGGGTCACCAGGGTCGTGTTCGGCGACCCGCCTCCATCGGCATCCGCCGTGGCATCATAGTAGGTCGGGGCTGAGATCGTGACGGTGTAGGTCCCGGCCTCGACGCTCAGGAACCCGTAGTAGCCACCGACATCCGTCGTGACCGAGGCAATGACGCCACCGGCATCACTCAAGGTCACCAGCACCCCGCTGACCCCGGGTTCGCCGGGATCCGGGGCGCCGTTCGAATCCAGGTCATTCCAGACCCGGTCCCCAAGGCTCCCCGGAGGCGGGGCGTACTGGTAGCCGAAGTCGACACCGGTCAGGTCCTGGCCCGCCACCACGGCAACTCCGGCGATGTTGGCAGTGCCGGGCCCGTCCACGTCGTAGGTCGCACCCCAGTAGGCCGCGGGAACGACGCTCACCGTGTAACTGCCCGCCGTCAGGGTCGGGAAGCTGAAGTAGCCCGCACCATCGGTGGCAACCGTTGCGAGCACCGTTCCAGAACCATTGCGCAGCGTCACCGGCATGCCCGCCAGGCCTGTTTCAGAACCGTTCGCCGTTCCACTGGCGTCCGCATCATCCCAGACCCGACCCGCAATGGAGGCGGGGGGCGGGGGCGGAATCCGATAACCGAAGTCGACGTCCAGGCGCTTCTCGCCATTGGTCAGGGTGACCGAAGCCTGACCTGCCGTCAGGATTCCGTCGGTGTCGTAGGTCGGAAGGTAGCCCGCCGTATTGAGCACCCGGACCGTGTACGTGCCCGCCGCCAGGCCGCTGAAAAGGTATTCGCCATTCGAACCCGTGGTCTGGGTCGCGATCACCGTCCCGAGGCTGTCCGTGAGGGTGACCGTAAGACCAGCAATGCCGGCTTCGCCCGAGTCCTGGACGCCGTTGATGTTGGCATCCAGCCAGACGCGGTCGCCTGCCTGCGCATCCGACAGGTTGGAACCGATGTTGTATCCGAAATCGACTCCCAGATTGACTTCGCCCGGACCGAGAACAACCACCGCTGTGTCCGATGATGCCGTGCCATCCCAGTCATAGGTGGCATCGAGGCCGGGGATCGGTGTCACCGCCACGGTATAGGTTCCCGGCGGAAGGTTGGTGAAGATGTAGTAGCCGTCGAGATCCGTCAGGGTGGTGAAGGTCCCGCCAGTGCCGGACACCGTGACGACCACTTCAGCCAGGCCGGGTTCAACAAAGGGCTCCTGAGCTCCGTTGTCATCCAGGTCCAGCCAGATCAGGTTGCCGATCGTTCCGAGCGGCTGGTAGCCAAAGTCGACGTCGTTCCGGGCCTGTCCACCAGCCAACGCGATGACCGCCACGCTGGGAACCGTCAGACCGTCCGCGTCGTACGTCGGCACATGCGATGCCGGCTGAGCCGACGTCACCGTGTAGGTTCCGGCCGCCAGATTGGCGAACTCGTAGAAGCCATTGGCATCGGACACCGCGCTGGCCAGCACCGTCGCGCCGGTGGCCTCGCGCAATTCAACCGTCACCCCGGCAAGACCCACCTCACCGGAATCCTGCACTCCATCCCCGTCGTCATCCCGCCAGACGCGATCGCCGATGCTGGCGGTGCGTTCCTGGTAACCGAAGTCAGCGGTATCGAGGACCTGCCCCGCCGCCAGCACGATGACCGAGCTTCCAGCCGTGCCCACGCCATCGCGGTCGAAGGTCGCCGCCCAACCCGAAGGCACCGCCACGCTCACCGTGTAGGTCCCCGCCGGAAGATCCGTGAAGGAGTAATAGCCATTCGAATCAGTCGTCGTCGTCGCGCCTGTCGAAAGGCTCACCGTCGCGCCGGCCAACCCGGTCTCACCCACATCCTGGATTCCGTCGCCATTGGCGTCGGACCAGACGCGGTCACCGAGGCGACCGCCGGCGTAACCGAAGTCCACGTCGTCGCGGGCCTCATCCACGCCCAGGAGAACTTGCGCCTGGTTCGAAGTACCCACGCCGTCCAGGTCAAAGCTCGGCAGGTAGCCGGCCGGAACCAGCACCACCACCAGGTAATCCCCGGCCGCCAGGCCCGTGAAGGAGTAGGCACCATCGGAATCGGTGAGCGTCGATGACAGGAGCGAGGTATCGACCGCCGAGCGAAGTTCCACGGTCACCCCGGCCAGGCCGGGTTCGCCCAGGTCCTGCACCCCGTTGCCGTCCCGGTCCTGCCAGACACGATCCCCCAGCGAGGAGGTCTGGGGCAGATAACCGAAATCGATGAGGTCCCAGATCTGGCCGTTGCCGAGTTCCAGCACGGTCGCATTGGGAGTCGTGACGTCATCCGCATCGAAGGTCGGAGTGTAGCCCGCAGGGACCCCGGAGACCGTGATCGTATACGTTCCAGCGGTCAGCCCCGTGAACCCGTAGGTGCCATTGGCATCCGTCACCGTGCTCACCAACTCCGTTCCCACCGAATCCAGCAGGTGCACGGTCACGCCGGCGAGGCCGATCTCATCGATGTCCTGTGCGCCGTTTCCGTTGCTGTCGATCCAGACACGGTCACCGATGCTGCTGCTCAACTGGGCGAACCCGAAATCAACGTCATCCTTGATCTGACCCGAGCCGAGCCCGAGATAGACCGAGAACGAACCGTCCACGCCATCAAGATCGTAGGTGGCGGAGAACCCGACCGGAGCCTCAGCCAGGAGGTAATAGTTGCCCGCCGGCACCCCTGCGAAGGCGTAGTAGCCGTTGGCATCCGTGGTGGTCGGGGGAAAGCCTGCGAGCGGCCAGCCGAATTCGTCCAGGATGGAGATGGTCACGCCCGCCAGACCGGGTTCACCCGGATCCAGGACGCCATCGGCGTTGTAGTCGTTCCACACCAGATCCCCGATGGTCGAGGGGATCACCGACTCTTCGTAATCATAATAGAGAGTCACCGTCGCGCCGAGTTCAGGGCGGATCTGCAACAGGTAGTTGACCGGCCCGATGCAGAAGCCCGTGCCCATCCCGGTGACGGTGGCGACAAAGGTGCCCGTCCCCTCGAAATCCGTGAACGGAGCCGGCAACGAGTTCATCACCGTGCTGGATGCCGTACGGCGGGCGTTGGAGACGCCCGAACTCCCGCCGTAGTCCGCCAATCCATCGTAGGCGGCCAGATTGTTGGTGAACCTCACCGAAGTGGTCGCCGTGACCAGGGTTCCACCCGATTCATGCTTCACGTGGGCGTTGATGGCGGCTCCCGAGATCACGCCGGGTCGGGAGACCGCATCCAGGTTCTCCACCCGGGAAATGCTTCGAGCGGTGCTGGTGATCTCAAAACGAACCGCCTGCAAGACACCCAAGCCGGTATCGAATTGGGGAAAGACGAGGCTGTTGGTCCAGTCAGTGAACTGGATGGCCATGGTGTGGCTCTGCGTCATCAGGGCCGCCCGTGCGGTCCCTGCATTCACTCCCAGTAGCAGCGCGGCGAGGAATGCGGCGCGGAGACAGGAGGACCAGGCCGCCTGATACCCACAGGCCAGCCAGAGAGGAGTCTTCATGTGTTTTGGTTCTGAATTGCTTCCTTTCGTCTCACTCCAGGCTCTCCCCCTGCGGATTTCCACAGGCAGACAGCCCGGACTGCGTCAGGACACTCCGGAGAACCGGACCTCGCACCCATCGGCCCATGGCGGGTCGGCCATGGACCAAAGTACGCGGCGACGCCGCGTCCTTGACGATCAGACGATGATTTTTTGCGCTCCTCCTGGGGACGGCGTCCGGGAACCCGCGCCGTTGTCATCATTTCGGCATCTGCACCCGCGCATTGTCATCGATGCGAAAAATGCACTCCGAATGTCCGACCCAGCACTTTCCCGGACCGCTTGGCTGGCCACGGGTCCCCTTCGGAGACCACCGTCAACAGCGACCAATGCGGGGACTACGGGAAATCCCTGACACCGACGTCCACCAAGAACAGTTGATTCTTGTACTGGTTTTTATCCGTTTGAAAAGTACTGAAGCCGTACAGCAATGCAGCCGTGTACCACTTTGCTTGTCAGGGTTGTAGGTCCGTTGCCCTCAGCAGGCGCTTCTTTCCACCGTCACCTGAGGGGCAGGTGGCCTACACGCTCACCGGTCTTGACCGGTGCAACCACCTAGGATTGAGCCGCGTAGGCTTCCATCCCGACGCACGAGCACACCAGGTTCCGGTCGCCGTAAACGTTGTCCACCCGCGCACTGGCCGGCCAGAACTTGAAGTCGTGCAACGAGGGCACCGGAAAGGCCGCCTGCGTCCGGCTGTAAGGCCGGTCCCAAACGTCGCCACAGACCACATCCGCCGTATGGGGTGCGTTCTTCAGCGGATTGTTCCGGGCATCCATCCGACCTTCTTCAATGGCCCGAATCTCTTCCCGGATGGCGATCATGGCCTCGATGAACCGGTCGAGTTCGGCTCGGGGCTCCGATTCGGTGGGTTCCACCATCAGGGTCCCGGTGACGGGCCAACTGAGGGTGGGGGCGTGGAACCCGAAATCCATCAGTCGCTTGGCGACGTCTTCGGCGGTGACGGACTTGAACGGGCGGAGGTCGAGGATGGATTCGTGGGCAACCAGGCCGTTCTCGCCGCGGTACAAGGTCGCGAAATGGGGTTCGAGACGGCGGGTGATGTAATTGGCGTTGAGGATGGCGACCTGGGTGGCCTGGGTGAGGCCGTCGGCTCCCATCATGGCGATGTACATCCAGGGGATGGTGCAGATGCTGGCGGAGCCCCAGGGAGCAGCCGAGACGGCACCGATCGGATCTTCGCCGCCGAGGTTGACCACCGGGTGCCCGGGCAGGAAGGCCACGAGATGCTCGGCGACCGCGATGGGACCGACGCCCGGGCCGCCCCCGCCATGGGGAATGCAGAAGGTCTTGTGCAGGTTCAGGTGGCAGACATCCGCCCCGATCGTCCCGGGGGAGGTCAGCCCGACCTGGGCATTCATGTTGGCACCGTCCATGTACACCTGGCCGCCGGCGGCATGGATGACTTCGCAGATCTCGCGGATTCCCGCTTCGAACACCCCGTGGGTGGAGGGATACGTCACCATGAGACAGGCCAGATCGTCCGCGTGCAGGGCGACCTTGGCCTTGAGATCGGGGAGATCGATGTTGCCGCTCGCATCGCAGGCTACGGGCACCACCGAGAAACCGGCCATCACCGCCGAGGCCGGGTTGGTGCCGTGGGCGCTGGTTGGAATGAGACAGACGCTGCGGCGGCCCTCGCCCCGGCTCTCGTGGTAGGCGCGGATCACCAGCAGTCCGGCGTATTCGCCCTGCGATCCGGCGTTGGGCTGAAGGGAGACGCCCGCGAGACCCGTGACTTCCGCCAGCCACAGTTCCAGCTCATCAAACAACTGCTGGTAACCGCGGGTCTGGGACAGGGGCGCGAACGGATGAATGTTGGCAAACTCGGGCCAACTCACCGGGAACATCTCGGCGGAGGCATTGAGTTTCATGGTGCAACTGCCCAGCGGGATCATCGAATGGCAGAGGGAAAGATCCCGCGATTCGAGCCGGCGGAGGTAACGCAGCATCTCGGTCTCGCTGTGATGCCGGTTGAAAACGGGATGCCCGAGGTAGGCGGACGTGCGCTGGAGCGCCGAGGGAATCCCGCTGACCTCCGTCAATCCGGCCAGCTCAAACCCCGGTTCATTGCCGCCGCGAAGGACCCGCAGGAGCGTCTGGACCTCGGCCGTCGTGGTCGCCTCATCCAGCGAGATCCCGACGTGCGCACGGTCCAGGGAACGGAGGTTGATGCGGTGCTGGGCTGCCACCCGATGTACCTCGGCCGCGGTGATCCCCTCGAGACGGATCGTGAGCGTGTCGAAGAAGGTGGGATTGACGACCGTGTGTCCGAGGCGACGTGCCCCGGTCGCCAGCAGGGCGGTGAGCCGATGGACCCGGGCGGCAATCGCCTTCAGCCCTTCGGGCCCGTGATAGGCGGCGTAGGCCATCGCCATGTTGGCGAGCAATGCCTGGGCGGTGCAGATGTTGGAGGTCGCCTTGTCGCGCCGGATGTGTTGTTCACGGGTGCCCAACGACAACCGGAGCGCCGGACGTCCGCGCACGTCCTTGGACACCCCGACCAACCGCCCCGGCATCTGGCGCTTGAAGGCATCCCGCGTGGCGAAGAACGCCGCGTGTGGCCCACCGTAGCCGAGGGGCACACCGAAGCGCTGGGCGCTGCCCACCGCCACGTCGGCCCCGAATTCGCCAGGAGCCTTGAGCAGGGTCAGGGCAAGGAGATCGCATGCCACCACCAGCATGGCTCCGGCGGCGTGGGTTGCCGCGGCGAAGGCCTGGAAATCTTCCACCACCCCGCTGCTGCCCGGATACTGGACGAGCGCGCCGAAGACCCGGGGACCAAACCCGAACGTCCGCCAGTCGCCCACCACCACCTCGACGCCGAGGGCTTTGGCACGGGTCCGGACGAGATCGATGTTCTGGGGATGACAATCCGAGGAGACGAAAAAGACTCCGGGATCCGTCCCCTCGGCTTCCTTGATGCGATGGCAGAGCATCATGGCCTCGGCGCAGGCCGTGGCTTCGTCGAGGAGGGAGGCGTTGGCGATGTCCAGGGCGGTGAGATCGCAGACGAGGGTCTGGAAATTGAGCAGGCCTTCCAGGCGGCCCTGGGAAATCTCCGCCTGATACGGGGTGTACTGGGTGTACCAACCCGGGTTCTCCAGGATGTTCCGCTGGATCACCGGGGGAGTCACCGTGCCGTAGTAGCCCAGACCGATGTACGAGCGGAAAACCAGGTTCCGCGAAGCAATCGTCCGCAGATGGGCCAACGCCTCCATCTCCGACAGGGCCGGCGGCAGGTCCATCGTCCGGTTCAGACGGATCGAGGCCGGCACCGCCGCGGTCGTCAGGGCTTCGATCGAGTCGAACCCCAGTTCCTGGAGCATGGCGGCCTGCTCGGCTTGATCAGGCCCGATATGACGGCGGAGAAAACGGTCGGGGTGAGGGACGGAAAGGCTTTCCCGGGTCGAAACGATGGCGTTGCTCATGAGGAATCGGATCTCCGCCAGCAGCGGAAGGGGCCCACGGTAGGCTGGACCCCCGGACGGGCAAGCCGGTTTTCCAACCAAACCCTGGGCCGAAGGCGCCCATGGCCCTTCTGTAGGCCGCCGGCCTTCAGGCGGCGATGAGACAACGCCCGCTGAGGGCAGCGGGCCTACAACCGCTACGACCAACTCAGGACGCCGCTTTTGCGCACTTCCCGGGAACTCCTCCTTGCCCCCGACGCCGGTTTCCGGCAACTAGACCGCATCATCTCCACGCCATGAGCAAATCCGCCCCAGCCCCCAACAATTTCCCCAAGCTCCACAACGCCATGTGGCCCGGCCTCGTCGGCAAGGGCAGCCCCGGCGGTGAACCGTTCATCGACCTCGATACCATGCTGGACCTGACCGCCAAGGCGGAGGTCAACGGCGTGCGTTTCGACGGTGTGGACCTGTTTCTCTACAACCCCCACGTCGACATCGACATCACCGACGACGGCATCAAGGCCCTCGCCGAGAAGATCCAGGCCAAGGGATTCGTCGTCGGATCGGTGGTGGCACCGGTGTGGTTCGATGGTTCGGCGATGGGCGACGAGACGAAGCGGTCCAACTGGGTCGCCGCCGTGCGCAAGGCCTGCCGCATCGCCTCCCGTCTCCGGGAACTCGGCGTGCGCCCGCACGGAGTGGTGCGCATCGACTCGGCCGCGTCGGTGCATGACTGGTCAGCCAATCCCCGCGCCAACACCAGGCTGATCGCCCAGACCTTCCGCGAAGGCGGCAAGGTGGCCCGAAGCCATGGCGAACGCCTCGCAGCCGAAGGCGAGATCTGCTGGGGCGCCATGCACTCCTGGAAGTACATGCTGCAATTGCTGGAGGAGACCGACATGCCCAAGGTCGTCGGATTTCAGGCCGACATGGCGCACACGCTCCTTTACACGCTCGGTTACAACGCTCCGGAACACCGGATTGTCCCGCCGAAGTTCAGCTGGGAGCCGGAGGCCTTCCACAAGGCGATGAAGAAGATGACCACGGCCCTGCGGCCCTGGACCTTCGACTTCCACGTGGCCCAGAACGACGCGACCGTCAAAGGCTCCGGTTCCCACGACAAGACCGGCAAGCACTGCGTGGTCAACGATCCCTTCGGCAAGCTGAACGTCCCGCGCGACGCCGGATACTGGCTGCGCGACGACACCGGCAAGGTCACCCGCAAGACCAAGCACATCTGCTGGGACGGCTGCATGTTCCCCAACGAGACCATGCACAAGCAGGAGACCTGGAACCACATTCTGGCCTCCATGATCCAGGTCCGGGAGAACCACGGCTGGCGCACCTGAGCGAAATCTTGAGAACTGGCTCGTTGCGCACCCCGGAGCGCCTTGGTTACAACTCCGCCCCGTGCCGCAACAGCACACACTCAAGAATCCCGCCACCTACGCCGGCGTAGGTCTCCATTCCGGCAACAGGGTCGCGCTGACTTTCCTGCCGGCTCCGCCCAACCACGGCATCCGGTTCCGCCGGACCGACCTGGAAGGCCGCCCGGAGATCGAGGCCCGGGCGGAGTTGGTGGTGGACACCCAACGCTCCACCACGCTTGCCAAGGGCCAGGTCAAGATCCACACCGTCGAGCACGTCCTGGCCGCGCTCGCCGGTGCCGGCATCCACAATGCCGTCGTCGAGATCGACGCCAACGAACCACCCATTGCCGACGGCTCCGCCCGCGAGTTCGCCCGACTGCTGCGGGACGCCGGTTCCGTTGCCCAGAGCGAATCCATCGAACCGTTCAAGATCACGGCGCCGATCGAGCTGACGGTGGGCGAGACCCAGATGGCGGTGTTTCCCCACAACGGCTTCAAGATCACCTGCACCAGTTCGGACCGCGGGGGCCGGTTCACCCAGTTCCACAGCCTGGAGATCACTCCGGAGAGCTGGGCCAGCGAGATCGCCCACGCCCGGACGTTCTGTTTCTTTGAGGAGATTGAGTTCCTGATCCGCAATGGGCTGATCAAGGGAGGCTCGCTGGAGAACGCCATCGTCATCCGCGACGACGCGATCCTGACCAACGAACCACTTCGTTACCGCGAGGAGTTCGTCCGGCACAAGATCCTCGACATCATTGGTGACCTCGCCCTGGTGGGGCGCCCGCTGCACGCGCATGTCATCGCCGTGCGCCCCAGCCATCACGGCAACACCGACCTCGCCCGGGCGATCCTCGCCCAGATGCGCAAGCCCCTGGAAGCCGCCCAGACCTTCGCTCCCCCACCCGCCTCAATCCCGGAACGCCCCCCGGAAAAGCCGGCGGATCGCCGTACCCTCGCCGCCAATACCGTGAGTCACACCCCCGATTCCCCGGACGCACTGATCCGCGATGGTGCCACGCTCGACACCATCCAGGTGATGAAGATCCTGCCCCATCGCCCCCCGTTCCTGATGGTCGACCGCGTCACCCGCATCGACGGCAACAAGATCTCCGCCCTCAAGCAGGTGACCATGAACGAGCCCTATTTCGAAGGGCACTTCCCCGGCCACCCGATCATGCCCGGCGTCCTCCAACTCGAAGCCATCGCCCAGGTCGCGGGCATCCTCATGATGCGCCAGGCGGAAAACGCCGGAAAACTCGCCTACTTCATGTCCGCCGAGGACGTTAAATGGCGCAAGCCCGTGCGCCCCGGCGACACCCTCATCATCGAGGTCGAGATGACCAAGTCCCGCGGCAAGATCGGCAAGGCCCGGGGCGTCTGTTCGGTCAACGGCGAAACCGTGTCGGGGGCCGACGTCACCTTCATGCTCATGGACCGTTGAGCCCGGTTCCCCCGATTCCATGGCCATGCCAAACATCCATCCCACCGCCGTCCTCCACCCGGGCACCCGCGTCGGGGACGACTGCGTCGTCGGACCCTACTGCGTGCTGGGGGAACACGTCGCGCTCGGGCCGCGGACCGTCCTCCATTCCCATGTCGTGATCGAGGGGCATACCAACCTGGGTTCGGACAACGAGGTGTTCTCGTTCGCCTGCCTGGGCGGCAAGACCCAGGACCTGAAATTCCGCGGAGGCGTCACCCACGTCCGGATCGGGGACCACAACGTCTTCCGCGAGTACTCCACCGTCCACGCCGCCACGGCGGACGGACAGGCAACCGTGGTGGGTTCCCACAACCATTTTCTCGCCTACACCCACCTCGCCCACGATGTCCGGGTGGGCAGCCATGTCATCATGTCCAATGTCGCCACCCTCGCCGGACACGTCGTGGTCGAGGATCACGTCGTGATCGGTGGCTTGGCCGCCGTTCACCAGTTTTGCCGCATCGGACGCCACTCCATGGTTGGCGGCTGTTCCAAGGTGGTTCAGGACGTCGCTCCCTTCATGATGGCCGACGGCAATCCCGCCGAATCCCGATTCATCAACAAGGTCGGCCTCGAACGCGCCGGCTTTTCCGCCGACGTGATCAGTCAGCTGACCAAGGCCTACAAGGTCCTCTTCCGCTCCGGCCTGACCACCGCCAACGCTCTCGCCCGGATCGAAGCCGATCTCGGGGACTCCCCGGAACTCCGGCATCTCGTCGCCTTCGCCCTGGCCAGCGAACGCGGACTGGCGAAGTAGGGGCGGAGTTGCCAGTCGCCAGTTGCCAGCGGGGGTACCGGCGGCCCGCCGGTACTGGCTTGGAGCGAGAGAGAGTGGATCGAAGGCAACGCCGTTTGAACAACCACGACGCAACGACCGCAACGACCGGACCGGTTCATGTCCTCACGTCGTGTCCGTTGCGCCGTCGTTTTGAACCCTCCCTCCTGCGTCCCGGTGGATCTGGGGCTGCTTCTCTGCGTCTCCGCGTCTCTGGGGTGAAACCCGGCGGCCGCGTGAGTGGGGAATAGCCGCGGAGGAGCGGAGAAGCGGAGATCCGACCAAGCAGGCCTTTGAAGGACCCCGGTCCGGTGCCCGGACGCCGGAGGCGTCCCGGAACGTAGCCGGCGGTCGAACGACCGCCGGTCCCCAGACCCAACCCCCATCGACCCCGGCGGGGTCGCGCTTCCTCCATCTCCGCCGATCACCTCGCCCACGGAACGAAACCCGCGGGCACCGCCCTCCGACCCACGAACTTCGCGAAGCGACCTGGAGTGCATATGCCATCAGACATTGCCTTGGCCGCGAAAAGTCCGTCGGCCATGGATGCTCCAATCCTTCCCAGCCTCGCGAACGGGGGAGATCGTTGCAGATCCCGTTCGCGCGGCTGGGAGGGATTTTGGGGTTGGGCAGCGGTGTCAGTCCCGTAGTATTTACAATTGCCACTTTGCGACCACGTCGACTGGAATCTTTGAGCGCTTCGGATCCATGTTGGGGATTGCAGCGGAGGAACGGAGAAGGGCTCTGTCGGCAGGGATTCCTGGTGCGACTGGGGCAAACGGGCGCTCTGGGTGGGCGGAAGTCCCGCGACCAAAGCGGTAGCTGACGCTACGCGCACTCCAGGACGCTCCGCGAGGTTC
>CAMCFL010000021.1 GCA_945873715.1 Akkermansia muciniphila | reverse complement strand
TTCGTCGCCAATGCCAACCAGAACACCGTCAGTGTGCTGGATGCGGAAAACGGCAGCGTGAAGGAGACGTTGGCGGCCGAACTCGAGCCCGGTGCCCTGCCGGGATCGACTCCGAACAGCCTGGCCCTGAGCCCGGATGAGAGCCTGCTCTTTGTCGCCAATGCCAACATCAATGCGGTCAGCGTCTTCGATGTCCGCGAGCCGGGGCGAAGCCATTCCCTGGGATTCATTCCGGTGGGTTGGTACCCGACCTCGGTCCGGGTGACGCCCGATGGGAAGCACCTGCTGGTGGCGAACGGCAAGGGCCTGGCGTCGCGCGCGAACCGCTACGGGCCCCAGCCGGGCAACGAGGCACCCGGGACCATCCGGGAGTACATCGGGGGATTGTTTCCGGGTTCGCTGTCGATCATTGACCTGCCGAAGGACCGCGAGGATCTCGAGGGAAAGTTGCGCCAGTTCACGGAACGGACCTACCGGTGCCGTCCGCCGGCTCCGCCCAAGACGCTGCCGGCCAATCATCCCATCCCCCTCGTCGCCGGGCGTCCCACGCCGATCCGGCACTGCATCTATCTCATCAAGGAAAACCGAACCTACGATCAGGTGCTGGGCGACATGCCGGAAGGCAAGGGCGATCCCACGCTGTGTCTGTTCCCTGAAACGGTGACGCCCAACCATCACCGGCTCGCTCGGGAATTCGTGTTGCTGGACAACTTCTATGTCGAGAGCGAGGTCAGCGCCGACGGACACGAATGGACGATGGGTGCCTACGCGACGGACTTCGTGGAGCGGATGTGGCCGATGAGCTACGGGCACAACCAGGACCGCAAGTATGCCTATCCGAGCGAGGGCCGCTTCCGGATCGCCACCCCGGCCGGGGGTTATCTCTGGGATCGCGCGAAGGCTGCCGGCGTGACCTATCGGAGCTATGGCGAGTTCGTGAACAACGGGGCGACCACCAACGACCCCTGCACGACGATGGTGGCGAACCTGCAGGGGCATTTCGACCCGGGGTTCCGCAGCTTCGACATGGACTACAGCGATCTGTCCCGTGCCGACCGATTCATCGCCGAGTTGGCCCGGTTCGAGCGCGAGGGGGAGATGCCCCGGCTTCAGATCGTTCGTTTGCCCAACGACCACACCGCCGGCACCAGTCGCGGCAAACCGACCCCCACGGCCTACATGGCGGAGAACGATCTCGCGCTGGGACGGGTGGTGGAGGCCCTCAGTCGGTCGAAGTTCTGGGCCAGCACCGCCATCTTCGTCGTGGAAGACGATGCCCAGAATGGTCCGGACCACATCGATGCGCACCGGACGGTCGCCTACGTCATCAGTCCTTACGTCCGGAGGCACACGGTCGATTCCACCCTCTATTCCACCTGCAGCATGCTGCGCACGATGGAGCTGATCCTGGGGATGAAGCCCATGAGCCAGTTTGATGCGGCCGCGATGCCCATGTTTGCCAGCTTCGGACCCAAGCCGGACCTCACGCCGTACACCGCGGTGGTTCCGCAGGCCGACCTCAGCGCCCGGAATCTGGCCGATGCCTGGGGGCACGAGAAATCGGAGCGGATGGATCTGACGCGGGAAGATGCGGCGGACGACCTGGAACTCAACGAGGTCATCTGGCGATCGGTCCGCGGGGCGGATTCAGTCATGCCGGCACCCGTCCGCGCTGGATTCGTCCTGTCTGCCGAGGACGAAGAGGAGGAGGAAGAAGAGCGGGAAAGGAAGCGACGCTAGGCGCTTGTGGGATTCCTCCAGGGGCGGCAGGAAGCCAGGTGGCTTCCGGCATCCGCCGGGAGGCATCGGTCACCGGTCGATGTTCCGCCGCACCCACGAGGCGTGGAAGTCGAGGTAGAGTTGGTTCCTGCCTCCGTCGTGAGCGGACCAACCGCCGGACGGAGGTTCGCTGTCACCGACCGTCCATGCAGCCCGGAACGAAGGCCACCATGGTTTTTCGAAGAACGGCGTCATCAGCCATTCCTCATCCGAGACGCTGGCGCCGCGGAGGCTTGCACAATCCTCGGGCGTCCGGTCGCGAAGGTAACGGGCCTTCAGCGGATCGGTTTCCCCCAATTTGTCGCTGATGTAGTTGGCGGTGCCCCGACTCGCGCTCTCCCCGCGTCCATCGAGCCAGGGACCGACGAAGTTCGACTGCCAGGAGTTGGTCGCGATCTTGCGGACCGGGGGTGACTGCCAGACCCGGACGTCGGGCAGGTAGGCCTGCAGGACTGGCATGAAGCCGCCCATGCGAGCGTATCGCTTGCCGGCGGAATCCACTGGAGGAGTGAGTTGGAGATGTTCATCCGGAACCCACGGCATGCGGCCACGGGAATCCCCGGCATACATGGCCGTCCCCAGACCGATCTGGTGCAGGTTGGATAGGCAGGCACTGCGGAGCGAGAGTCGCTTCGTGCGACCGAGCGCCGGTGCCAGCAGGCCGGCGAGCACGGCGACGATCGCGATCACCACCAGGAGTTCAATCAGGGTGAAGGCGCGCCCCGACGGTCGTTGGATGTCTTCCCTAGCCATGCGTCAGGGTACCAGTTCCGATTCGGCCGGGGCGAGTTACGAGGTCGTGACGCGAGGCGGCCGGGTGCCCTTGCCCCGGGTTGGTGGGAGCGGAAGAACCAGGCGTATCGCAAGGCGATGGAGAAGGGGTTGTGGAAGTGGAATCACGCCGCGCCCAAGGACGCGCCTCATCCCATCCGCACCCGCGAGGCACTCCGGGATGATGACCCGGGATTGGATGCCTTGGTCAACGAGACCCTGGCTTACGAGGGGCACGTGGACTGGCGATTTGTGCCGCAGCGCTAAAGTGCCATTCGGGTCAGTCCCATCTCATTCTGCCGCCACGCGGCCACGCCGACCCGGTCTCTCATCTCTGCCGTTGCGTCTCTGCGGGAGAATCCGGTTTGCGGGCTTGTGTCCCACTACGTGGTCCAACCTGCGGGGCGGTGTTTGGGCTCGCGCGACCCCGCCGGGGTCGGTGGGGGGTGATCTGCGAACCGGCGGTCGTTCGACCGCCGGCCAAATTCCGGGACGCCTCCGGCGTCCGTGGGTTTGACCGTCACTCGTACCTCAGCGCGTCGATGGGATCGAGGTTGGCGGCCTTGAGGGCGGGGAAGAAGCCGAAGACCACACCGATGACGGCCGACACCGAGAAGGCGAGGATGACAGAGGAGTTCGAAATCAGGGTGGGGAACTCGAAGAACTTGGTAAGGAGCGGGGCCAGCCAGAATCCGACGGCGATCCCGAGGATGCCTCCCATGACGCTGAGCAGGACGGCCTCGGTGAGAAACTGACGGAGGACATCCCGGCCTCGGGCACCGACGGCGAGGCGGATGCCGATCTCGCGGGTACGTTCGGTGACGGACACGAGCATGATGTTCATGATGCCGATGCCACCGACGACGAGGGAGATGCCGGCGAAGAACCCGATGAGGATGGTCATGATCCGGTTGTTGGCGTTGAGGAATTCGCTCATTTCCTGCTGGGTGCGGATCATGAAGTCGTCGTCCTTGCCGTCACCGATCTTGTGTCGCTGGCGGAGCAGGACGGTGATGTCGTTCTGGACGTCGGCGAGGACTTCAGGTCCTTCCACCTGGAGCGAAAACGAGCGGAACATGGTGTCGCCCGAGAGACGCTTCATGACGCTGGTATAGGGCACGAGGACGACATCGTCCTGATCGCTTCCGAAGGAGTTTGCGCCCTTGGGCTTCAACCATCCCAGGACGGTGAAGGGGGCATTCTTGATGCGGATGATCTGGCCGACCGGATCGACGTCCTCGCCGAAGAGGGTCTTGGCGGCGGTGGTGCCGAGCAGGCAGACCTTGGCGGCGTTGCGGACGTCGGCATCGGAGAAGTTGCCACCGGAACGGAATTCCCACGACCGGATGTCGGCGTAGGCGGCGCTGACGCCCGAGATGTCGGAACTGCTGTTCTGGTTGCCGGCGGTGATCTGGGCCCGGGTCCGGACCTCGGGGCTGACCCCGGTGACGCCGCTGATCTCCCGTCGGATGGCGTCGTAGTCGGAGGGAGAAAGGTTGGGCGCAGCACCGAAGCCGCCGCGGACCCCGCCGCGGGACATGTTGCCGGACATGATCATGAGCAGGTTGTTGCCCATGGAGGCGATGCGCTTGTCGACCTCGGCCTTGGCCCCGGTGCCCATGCTGACGCCCACGATGACCGAGGCGATGCCGACAATGATGCCGAGCATGGTGAGGAAGGAGCGGAGCAGGTTCCGGCGGAGGGCGCGGACGGCGATCTTGAGTACGGCGTACATGGTCAGGCGAGTTGGACGGCCTTCTGCTCGGCTTCGAGTCGGGCGAGTTCGACCGGGGCGAGGGAACGGTCGGTGACGGGGTCGTCGGATCGGATCTGACCGTCGCGCATGACGACGATGCGCTTGCAGTAGCGGGCGACGTCGAGTTCGTGGGTGACCATGACAACGGTCATGCCCTGCTCATTGAGGTGCTGGAAGATGCCCATGATCTCGATGGACGTCCTGGAATCGAGATTGCCGGTGGGTTCGTCTGCCAGGAGCACCTTGGGCTCGTTGACCAGGGCGCGGGCGATCGCCACGCGCTGTTGTTGTCCGCCGGAGAGTTGGCTGGGCGTGTGGTCGGTGCGATCGCCGAGGCCGACCAACTTGAGGGCTTCGAGGGCGCGCCGACGTTGTTCCTTGGTGGGGAGTGGCGGGCGGCCGTAGAGCATGGGAAGTTCGACGTTCTCCACGGCGGTGGTTCGGGCGAGGAGGTTGAATCCCTGGAAGACAAACCCGAGCTTGCGGTTTCGCAGGTCGGCGCGTTCGTTGCGGGTCAGGGAACCGACATCGACCCCGTCCAGCAGGTACGAACCGCCGGTGGGCCGATCGAGGCAGCCGACCGTGTTCATCATGGTGCTCTTGCCGGAACCGCTGGCCCCCATGATGGCGACGAATTCCCCGGGGAGCACGGTCAGGTTGACCCCGCGTACGGCGTGGACCTCGACTTCGCCGGACTTGTAGGTCTTGCGGAAGTCGGTGAGTTGGATGACGGGCTG
The DNA here is from genome assembly GCA_945873715.1 of Akkermansia muciniphila. GTDB lineage: Bacteria > Verrucomicrobiota > Verrucomicrobiia > Limisphaerales > UBA9464 > UBA6176. The sequence goes on along the minus strand of CAMCFL010000021.1, from coordinate 8,506 downwards.
CACGGTGGGAGGGGAAGGGGAATTACCGGCGCATGCCACCGCCGAACGGAGAACCGAAGGGCGAAGCGGATGGACCACCGGCCGCCGCCATGGCACCGCCCTTGGTACCGGTGATGATCACATCGCCTTCCTTGAGACCTTCGAGGACTTCGTAACCGTTGCCGTCGGTGATGCCGACCTTGACGTTGACGGCCTGGACCGAGGGTTTGGCGTTGGCATCCTTGGTGGGCTGGCCAGAGAGGACATAGACGGTCCGGAGGGTGGGACCCTCGACACTGGGGGTGGCCCGGGTGGCACCGCCACCGGGACCGCCCGGCCCCCCGGGGCCGCCTGCGCCACCACCTCCCCCGCCTCCACCTGGACCGCCCGGTCCACCGCCCTCCGCCATGCGCCGGCGGCGTTCGGCCTGAAGCTTCTCATATTGCTCCTTCTGCTCGGGAGTCAGGCTGGCAGCGTATTTCTCCCGTTCCTCGTCGGTGGGCCGACGGAAGGTGCCGCCGGCCATCCATGGCGGGGTGGGCAGGCCTTCCATGCCGCCGCCGCCACGGGGACGGGCGACGCCATTGGTGGAAACGGTGTTGGTGGCGGGGAGGACGGTCAGCCCGAGGGCCGACGGGGAGAACCGGAAGGCGGCACCGGGGATGCGCAGGATATCGTTTTTCTCGGAGGTGATGATGCTGGCGTTGGCGGTCATGCCGGGGCGCAGCTTCAGTTCCGGGTTACCCACCTCAATGACCGTGATGTAGCTGATGACACTCTGGTTGGTGGTGGCGTTGTAGCGCACCTGTTTCACGGTGCCGGTGAACTTGCGGTTCTGGAAGGCATCCACCTGGAACTCGATCCGCTGCCCTTTTTCCACGGCACCGATGTCGGCCTCGGAGACCGCCAGTTCGATGTGCATCTTCGCCAGATCATTGGCGATGGTGAAGAGCGTGGGGGTGTTGAAGCTGGAAGCGACGGTCTGTCCGGCATCGACGGCCCGGGAGATGACCATGCCATCGAGAGGGGCGTAGATGGTGGTGCGCTGGAGGTCGACGCGGGCGCTTTCGGCTGCGGCGTCGCGCATCTTGACGCTGGCGACGGCCTGCTGGAGTTGGACGTCGTTCTGCGTGTATTCCGTCTCCGAGATCAGCTTGGCGGCGAACAGTTCCTTGGCCCGCTTGAGGTTGAAGTCGGCGAGTACCTGCTGGGCCTTGGCGGAGGCCAGATCCGCCTCGGCCCGGGCCAGGGCGCGTTCAAACGAGGCAGGGTCGATGGTCGCCAGGATGTCGCCCTCTTTCACCAGAGAATTGAAGTCCACCTTCACCGAGGTGAGCGTCCCGGAGACCTGCGAGCCGACCTGGATCAGCCGGGTGGGGGTGAGCGATCCATTGGCGCTGACGGACTGGATCAGGTTGGATCGGACGATCGCCTCGGTGCGGAACTCGAGGGGGGTCGCCTTCTGGAACTGGCTGCAACCGGCAACGACGAGGACAAGCGTGGCGGCTAGGATCGCTCCGGAGGCTCGGCGATGGGCTGGGTTCATGGGGCGCATGGGATGGGCGTTGGCAAAAAAGGGGCGAAGGTCGGCTGCGGAAGTCTTTCAGGCGATGCATTGCCCCGAGGTGGAAACCCAGGGACCGGGGTGCATTCGGCATCGGCAGCGGATCATCAGCGTCATTCTGGCGGCGGAGACCCGAGGATGGAAGCCACGGTTACAGGGGGCAATCGTTTCGGGGTGCGGTGGGCACCTGACGCACATTCAGGTAACCCTCTTCGTCGACCAACTGCGTCAGAACGGGCGCGCCGTTCGCAGGCATCTGCACGCTGGTGCGGTCCACCAAGGTCTGGCTGTTCACTTCATCGATCCGAGCGACGAGCGAGGGTTGGAGGCTCTGGCGGGCCGCGCCGTCCCGCGGTTCGACTTCGATGACTTGGGGAGAAGCGAACGTGTAGCGTGGCAGGGTCAGGGCGCGGGCATGGAGACGCCAGAGGTCCGTATCACTGAGGGACTGCCGTGGGGCTGCGCCGTTCATCCGATGAATGACTCTCTTGGTTCCTTGAATACGAAGTTCACTGCCAATGAAAGCCGAGCCCCCGCCTCCGTGGCAAAATCACATCCGCAGTTCGATCCGCCCCGCTCAACGGAGCGGCTGACCGATATACCACTCCTCATTCCACTGGGTCTTGCCGCGCCGCGCTTCGGAGGCGTGGCCATCCGCCCACATGATGTTCCCGCGATCTCCGCTGTGCCGGTAGTACTCGCGCAACCGCTCCGGCCAACGCGCCCACTGGCTGAGTTCGAGGGGCGTATCCTCCGCACCGTCCATCATCGATTCCCACGCATCCTGAAACACCAGCGTCTGCGATGGCTGGGAGAGCGTCTCGAAGCGACGGGCCGTATCCGGGAGCGTGCCGAGCTGCCCTTCAAACAAGGCCATGTCGAGACCGCTGGCCCTTCGGTTCGAGGACGCGCGAAAGCCGTTGAATCCGTAGGTCACATAGATGTGACCTTTCTTGAAAAGTCCATCGTTGTTGGGCGGACCCAAGTACTGGTCATCGACCGCCTTGGCTTCGGGACAGGCGAAGATCTGCTTGCTCTTCCCGGCGTGCTGGAAATAGGCCACGCCCCAGTAAGCATGGATATGGGAAGGGGCAATGACCTGACCATCGTCCGCGGCCGTGGGTCGGCGGAGGTCGCCTCCGTCCCGAATCCAACGCATCCAGTTGCGGTGCGGATGGCCGCGGCCGGAATGATCGTTCTGGTACATGAGCATCCCCAACTGGATCTGCCGCATGTTGTTCTTGCAGCGAACGCCCTTGGCCTGCGCCTTGGCCTTGCCCAGCGCGGGTAGCAGCATTCCGGCTAGAATCGCGATGATGGCGATCACCACCAACAACTCGATCAGTGTGAATCCCGCCCTCCCTTTGGCGATCGTTTCACGCCCCGCACGAACCTCTGGAAGGAATCTCACGGTCAAACCCTGTCGTGAGCAAGGCGGCATCGTCAACTCCCGCAGGTCACGTTTCCGAAAAATGACAAGCACCGCTTGCCGGAAGCCGGCTCATGGACGGCATTCCGTCACTGCGTCAGGCCGTTGTACGGCTCCCAATGCCGCGCTGAACGGGGGGCGGCGGCCCGCCGGTACTGACCCAGACCCGCCTTCCCCATTCCTGACCGGATCCCTTCGCTACCGCGGACTGCCTTCCGACCAGGCGAATTCCCCGCGTTCCACGGACCAATCCTGACCGAAGTATCCCGCCATGCGTGCGCCCAGCCAGCCGGTCTCCAGGGCCTCGCTGCCGAAGACCGTCAGGTCGGGAAAGGCAACGCCCGCCATGAAGTAGGGGACCCGGTCGTTGAGGCGCAATCCGGGTAGACCGGTGCCAGCCACCACTCCGACGCAGGCGATGTCGCTGCCGGGGCGCGGGCGGAGGAACAGGCAGGCCAGGTCATTGCCGGTAATCTCGCGGGTGCCGACGCGCACAGAGCCGCGCCGGACCTGCACCGGGCTGTCCGCCAGAAGTGCGTTCCAGGCGGCGTTGTTGTCGGCGTTCCCGTACAGGATCACGCCACGGTCGCGATCGCGCGACGCGTCGAAGGCGGTGTCCGCCACCAGTTCGATGCTGGCGTTGCCGCGGTACCAGAACGACTCCGAATCAAAGCGGGCCTTGGCGAACGACCACGCGTTTTCCTCCGGCGTCCCGCGGGTGCCGTAAACGAAGAGCATCCGGTGGGCGAAGGCTTCCTTGAACGGACCGTGCCGATGCGGGCCCTTGGCGGAACGGGCAGCGGGGGCAGACGGCGTCCAACGCCCGCCGTCCTTCGTCAGCCAGACGCGCTGGGTGCCCTTGGCGACGGAGAGGTTCGTCAGCGATTGACCGTCGAGTTCGACGGTGGGCGTCGGTCCGGGCGGGAGATGCTCCAGGCGCAGCGACAGGCGGGCGACGTTCTCGGTCACGCCGCTGAAGCGTCGGGCGGGGGCGCTCCATTCCAGGTCCACGCTGCTGCGGGCGAGGGCGTGGTCCTGGGCTTCGATCGTGACCCAGTGTGACGTGGCCGAGACACCCGGGTTGGCGGTGGCAAAGCGGAGGCGTCCCACGCCGGAGTCATCAGGAATCTGATGGCGCGCGAACAGGTCGAAGATCGGTGGCCAATCGACACAGGCGTTGCCCCACCAATGGCCGGCACCCGGTTGCTCGTGCCAATCGAAGTCCCGGTGAAACCCCGAGAGGACGCTGCGCATCGTGCGCGCCTCGGAGACGGGGACGTTGTCATCGGCGTCGCCGTGCAGGATGTAGATGCCGTGGTGAAGGTAATTGGTGGCGAGCGCGAGCGTGTCGCCCGGAGTTGATGAGCGATGGATCAGTTGCTGAAGTTCATTGGTGGGCACCGGCCGTCGGCCGCCGCCGTAGCTGGCGAAGCTGATCCATCCGGCACTGGGAGCCAGCGCGGCAAAGCGGTCGGGATAGGTCACTCCCAGTTGCCAGGTGCCGTGGCCACCCATCGAATGCCCGGTCAGGTAGGTCCGGGTCGGATCAGTGTCATACTTGCGCTGCACGAGATCGAGGACCTCGATGGCGTCGCGTCGGCCCCAGTCTTCCCAGTCGAATCCATAGGGGCGGCGATTGGTGGGAGCGGCGACGTGAACCCAGGTCTTGGGCGCGTAACAGGCGGCCTGGCCCGCAGCCTCGACGCTGGCCCCATGCGCACTGAGCACGACGCCGGGACGCTCGGTGGACCCGGGCATCGGACGTGCCGGGACGAAGCCGTAGTACTGGACGCTGTTGTCGATCTCGCTGGTGAAGGTCTCGCGACGGGTCTGGTCGGCAGGCCGGAGGGAAAGGCCGAACCGGGCGGTATCCGCGACGGCACCGCGATGGCGGAGCGTCAGCGTCAGTTCAACCCGGTTGGTGGAAGATTTGCCCTTGTGAAGGATCCGGAAGCCGGCCTTGTGCGTTCCCAACGCTGGGATCGTCTTCACGGGAGTCTCGGTGGGGGTGCCGCCGGGAACCGACGCCGTCAGGACAAGGTCGTGCAGGGTGTTGGTGGAGGCGTTGACCAGGATGACCGCCCCGACCGTGTCGTTGCGTTCGCCCAGGACGAGATCGGGCAGGGTGGGGTCGCGCGGGTCGATGGCGAGCGGCTTGGCTGGAACGGCGAGTCGCACGCGGAGCCCGCCGCGGGCGGTGGCAAACAGCAGGTCGTTGGTGCCGCGACGCACGGCGATGGGGAGTGAGACCGTGTTGTTGCCGTACACGTCGCCGGCGCGCGGTTCCCCGTTCACATAGGCCATGGTGTGGCCGCTGGCCCGGAGCAGCAGGATCCCGTCCTGCTCCGCCACATAGGGCACCTCGAAGTAGCCGCCGCGCAGGGCCGCGTGTTCGAACGAGCCATCCTCCTTCGCCATGACCTTCTCCCAGATCCGATTGGTGCCGCCGGGAAGGACCAGGGTTTCGCCCGCCACGGGAAGGGTCCAGGTACCGGCGACGATCCGGGCCTCGACCGGATCGGTGTGGAACGGGGTGCGGACCATCCGCCCGCCAGTGGCGACCGCGAGACCTTCGCGGAGGAGGTACTCGGTCTCGGCCGGCATCCCGGTGAGGGATCCGGCCAGCAGCAGGGCGGAGAAGGGAGGGAGACCGGCGAAGATCGGAGTGTGCGAGCGCATTGAACGGAGCCTATCCGGGCCGATCAGGTCTTTGCCATCCCCTGAGCAGGTCCTTCGATCGGGGGTATCCGGCAGCCCGCCGGTACTGGGCGTACGGACGCCGTGCGGGGGATTGCCGCGGAGGAGCGGAGATGCGGAGGAGCGGAGAAGGGAATTGTTGGCGGGGACCCCGTGCGCGGCCGGGGCAAAGGGGTGTCTGCGGTGCACGAAAGTCTCGCGACCAAAGCGGCAGCTGACGCTGCGCGCACTCCAGGACGCTTCGCGTGGTTCGTGGGGCGGCGTGTCTTCTCTGCGGCTCTGTCGTCTCTGCGGGAGAAACGGGTTTGCGGGCCTGCAGCCATCTCCGTGTTGTCGGTGACTGGACCTGCGGGGTGGGGGGAGTGGCCGGCGCGACCCCGCCGGGGTCGATGGGGCTTCGACCTGCAAACCGGCGGTCGGGCGACCGCCGGCTAAATTCAGGGACGCCTCCGGCGTCCGGGTCGGGAAGGGGGATCGCCGGGGGGGAGCGGAGAAGCGGAGGAGCGGAGAGGGGATTTGTTGGCAGGGGACCCCGTGGGCGGCCGGGGCAAAGGGGCGTCTACGGTGCACGAAAGTCTCGCGACCAAAGCGGCAGCTGACGCTGCGCGCACTCCAGGACGCTTCGCGTGGTTCGTGGGGCTGTGTGTCTTCTCTGCGGCTCTGCCGTCTCTGCGGGAGAAACGGGTTTGCGGGCCTGCAGCCATCTCCGCGCTGTCTGTGACTGGATCTGCGCGGCGGGGGGGGGTACCCGACGGCCCGCCGGTACAGATCAGCCGTTTTGGACTCGCGGAGTTCGTCCGTCCGAGGGCGCGCCGGAAGGCTTCCCCCCGCTCGGTCACCCGGGCTACTTTTGTTCTGCCGATGAATCCGCCTGCTTCCGCCACACCCGCCCCGGTGCTCGAACGTCGGCTGGGGCTCCTTCCGGCATCGGCCCTCAACATGGCGAACATGCTGGGCGCGGGACCGTTCATCACCATCTCGACCCTGATGTCGGCCATGGCCGGCCCGCAGTCGATGCTTGGCTGGATCGTTGCGCTCCTGATTGCCATCCCGGATGGGATGATCTGGAGCGAACTGGGCGCGGCGATGCCCGGGTCGGGTGGCACCTACCGATACCTCCGGGAAGGCTTCGCCCGTCTGGGATGCGGGCGCCTGATGGGCTTTGTCTTCCTGATCCAACTCATGATCAGCGGTCCGCTGGAGATCGCCTCGGGCTATATCGGTTTCCTGCGTTACCTTGATTACCTGTGGCCCGGGATCCTGGCGGACGGCATGCCCACCTGGCGCGGGGGTGTGGTGGTGACCGTGCTGGGGGTGTCCTTGATCGCACTGCTCTATCGCCGCATTGCCAGCGTCGGAAAGCTGCTGGTCGCCATCTGGGTGGGGGTCCTGGTGGCGGTCGGGGGTGTGCTCGTCACCGGAGCCATGCACTTCGACCCGAAGCTGGCCTTCGATTTCCCCACGGACGCCTTCCGGTTCAGTTGGGGATTTGCACTGGGCCTCGGCGCGGCTGCACGCACGGGCATCTACGATTTCCTCGGTTACTACGACGTCTGCTACCTGGGCGATGAAGTGAAGGACCCGGGTCGCACCATCCCGCGATCCATCCTCATCAGCCTGGTCTCGGTGGCCGTCATCTATGTCGGGATCAATCTGTCGATCATCGGGAGTGTTCCCTGGCGGACCATCGTTCCCGAGGAGAAGCATCCCGAGGCCATGTATGTGGTCTCGGCCTTCATGGAGCAGATCCATGGTCCCGGGATTGCCAGGTTTTTCACCGTCATGGTTCTCTGGACCTGCGTCGGATCGTGCGTCGCCCTGCTGCTCGGTTACTCGCGGATCCCCTATGCCGCAGCGCGGGACGGCGACTTCTTCTCGGTGTTCGGACGCCTCCATCCCACCCGGGCCTTTCCTCATGTCTCCCTGGTGGTCATCGGACTTCTCGCGATCGCCGGGGCGTTCATCCGCTTCGGCATCGTCCTCGACACCCTGATCGCCACCCGGATCCTGGTGCAGTTCGCCGGGCAGATCGCCGCTGTCATCCTCCTTCGACGCGACCGACCGGGGATGGAGCGACCGTACCGCATCTGGTTCTATCCGGTCCCGCTGGTCCTGGCTGGGGTTGGATGGACCTTCGTGTACTGCACGCTGCCGGTGTCGGTCATGCTGTTCGCCGCCGGTTCCCTGCTGGGCGCTGGGCTGCTTTATGTCCTGTGGCGAAAGGGGCAGGGGTCAGCCTTCCGCACCGGGTAGGTATGTGAAGCCGCTCCTCCGTTCCTCCCTGGCCATCCCCATCCCGACACGGACGCCGGAGGCGTCCCGGAGGGTAGCCGGCGGTCGAATGACCGCCGGATTGCCGGTCCCATGAGCCCAACGACCCCGGAGGGTTCGCGCCCTCCCAAGCCCGGCCCGCAGGTTCGATTGTGGAGAGGGAGGCAAGCCGGCAAACCGGTTTCTCCCGCAGAGACGCAGAGACGCAGAGAAGACCCGTCCCTGCGGGCCGCCGACACCCCAGCTCGTGTGGTGCATTGGGATCCCACGGACGGTCTGTCCCCGTGACGGAGTCCGGTCCCATCCGCGCTCATCCGCGTCATCCGCGGTCCAACCCTCGCGGTGCGTCCCTGACGCGGGGAAGTATCGCCGCTCCACGAAGCAGCGGAGCGGGCGAAAGCGGCAGCTGACGCTGCACGCACTCCAGGACGCTCCCGCGCCAAACGTCGCTTCCGTTGCCGGTATCGTTCAAAGGCCTGCTTCTTCGGATCTCCGCTTCTCCGCTCCTCCGCGGCCATCCCCGTCCCGCCGCGGACGACGGAGGCGTCCCGGAGGGTAGCCGGCGG
>CAMCFL010000020.1 GCA_945873715.1 Akkermansia muciniphila | reverse complement strand
GACCCCTACCGTGTCAAGGTAGTGCTCTACCACTGAGCTAACCGCGCATCCCAAAACGAACGGCCGCGAATCTATTGACCCGGCCGATGGGTTCAAGGGGTTTTTTCGCTGGAGACGATTTCATCGCTTCCGGTGGGCCCGACGCTTCGCCTCCAGCAACCGGTGGGTCGCCGAGTCGGCCGCGGCCGGCGGAGCATCCGCGCTGCCTCCAGAAGCCGGACCCGATGCGGTGCCTGCATCGCCGCCGCCAGCACCCACCGTCGGCGCCGGTGCCTGCCGCGGCTTGAACAAGTCGGGTGACGGCCTTGCCGGCAGCACCACCACGGGTTCCGGGCGCGAAGACCGTTGAGCACGAACCTCATTCTTGCGCGCCAGCAGCGCCGACATGGATTCCTCCGTCTCGGCCGCCTTCCGGGCATCGCCGAACCCCAACCGCCGCTTCACCTGACGCAGCCATTTGCCCCATTCCTCGCGGTCGATATCGACGCGGCGGACGCCCACGTCGACGAGGAACAGGCAGACGAGGATCTTGAAAAGGACATCCCAGAGGTCGCGCGGTTGAAACGTCTTCAGCCGGTTCAATCGGAAGGGATTCTCGGTTTCCGGCGAAAGCACACGGCCGCCCCCCAGTTCCGCCAGGCGGCGGAGGAGTGGAAGATTGGGCTCCGTGGCGTTGAACTCCGGCGAGTAGTTCACGCTCGCGCCCAGGACCTGGGCACCGCGCACGCCCCCTTGATCGTCCAGTTCCTGGAGATTCAGCAGGTAGGCCCCGACCTCGCGGGTATCGAACCGGGCCTCGTACCGACCCGGACCCGCCTGCTCCAGGATGACATCCTGGCGGACGCCTCGCGGGCTGACGACGGTGGTGCGGAGCTTGAGGAAATTGCGGAAATTCCCCTCCCGATCGAGAGCCTCGACCGAAATCTGGCCGACCCCATTCTCGACGCTGACCTGGGTGTTGAAGTCCGAGGCGTCGACGCGACGGATGGCCCAGCGGGCGACCTGGGTCCAGAACTGTTGATACCTGGACCATCCCATCCAATCCTGGGCCCACCGGGATTTGGCATCGGAGGTGAAGGCAACCGAACGGCCCAGACCGTACTGCCAATGGGCCAGGATCGGATCGCCCTTCTCCGAGACGATCGGAACCTCTGCCCGGGGTTTGCCGGACGCCGAGACGTAACCGCGAAGGGTCGGGAACTCGCCCGGACTGATGCCGCGGATGAGTTCGCTCTGCGCGACGACCTGAGGTTTGAAGGGTTCCTCGAAGATCGCGGACTTGAGGATGACGGCCGCTTCCTTGATGAAGATCTGCGGCAGTTGTGCCGGGGATTTGACGTCGTAGAACCGACCATTCCCCAAGCCCGCGATCCGCTCCATGGTGGTGGGCTGAACGTGACCACCGATCATGACGGTACTGACGGTCACCTTGATTCCCACCAGGTCCTTCATCAACTGATCGGTCGGCGCGTTCGGGTCGCCGTCGCTGAAGACGATCATGTGCTTCAGGTTGGCGGTGGAGGCCTTGAGCGAATCGTGCCCCATCTGCATGAGCCCCTGGAAATTCGGGAGGTCCCCCTGGCTCATCCCGGCGATCTGGCGCGCGATCGCCTTCTTGTCGCCCACCTTCTGGAGCGGGAACAACCAACGTTCCGTCCCGTCCCAGAGCAGTGCGCCCAACTCATCCTGCGGACCAAGCGAATCGAGGGCCGCCACGGCGATGTCGCGGCTGATCTGGTTGCCGTTTCCAAACTCCATCCCATGCATCACCAGCACCAACGCTCCGCTGGGCAGGACCTTCTTGGAGCTCAATTCCATGTCCAGCGGGAGCGCCGCCTCCAATGGGGTGTTCCGATAACCACCCGCGGCAAAGGCGTTGTCGCCCCCGATACAGACCAATCCGATCCCGAAATCGCGGACGCCACTCTCCACCAGTCGCATCAGGTCCGGTCCGAGGTCGCCGGCCGCGACATTGGAGAGGAAGAGCACGTCGTAGCTCTGCAACTCCGCCAGGGACGAGGGCATCGCACTGATGTCGCCGGACCGGACGTCGAGGTTCGCCGAGCGCAGGGCGGCCGCCAGGGTTGCGTCCTGGGCCGGGTCCGCCGAGACCAACAACACGCGGGGATCGCCACGGACGTTGGCGAACGAGGTGGCGCGGTTGTTCTGGGCCACGCTGTCGCCCTGGACCTCCACCTGGACCTGATAGGAGTAGAAACCCGGCTCCTGCAGGGTCTGGGGAAAGCTGAAGAGATTCTTGCCGGCATCGAGCTGCACCTGCTGTTCGCCCAAAAGTTGATCGTTACGGAAGAGCCGGACCGTCGCGGGTTGGGCCTTGTCCGAGGACGCAAAGATCTTCGCGTCGAAGGTCTGTCCCTTCTTCAGATTGGAGGGAATCACCAACCGCTGCACCGCCACGTCGCCCTTGCGCTCGGCCCCCAGCGGCACCACGTCGAGGGTCACCCCCAGCGGTTTGGTGGAGAGCAACGCCGCCACCGCATCCCCGATGTTCTCGTTCCCATCCGAGAACAGGACGAGTCGTTTCTGGCCATTCTCCGGGAAGGCCGCCGTTCCCAGGCGGATGGCACCGGAGATATCGGTGCGTTCTCCGCCAACCACCGCCTGAATCTTCTCGGCAGCCGCCACCTCGGTCACGGTGGTCTCCAGCGCCGCATCGGCTCCGAAGATCAGAAACCCGGCCCGATCCTCCTCCTTCTTGTCCTTGGCCCAGCGATTCGCCATCTCCCGCGATTGCTCCTGCTGGGCCGAGGGGACCGAGTCCGATCGGTCGAGCAGGAAGAAGACATTCATGCCCTCCTGGGGACGCTTCCATTGGAAGCCGGCGATGCCGAGGACCAGGAGGGCGAGCAACAGGACGCGCAGGCCGGTCGATACCCACCGCCGCCAGGGCGCAAGCGATGCGTCCGAACGCCAGGCGAGCCACAAGGTCCAGCCCAGTGCCGGGAGCAGCAACAGAAGCCAGTAGGGATGGGTGAACTGGAACGACATCAGCCGGGTCGGTTGTAGCGTGTGACCGGGCGGATGGCCACTCCGGCACGCCGGATCAATTTCTGAACGCGATGATTCTGGCTGTCCGCGACGTACAGGTTACCCCGGGAGTCCATCGCGATGGACCAGGGATTGGAGAAGCGGCCCGGCGTCGCGCCCGGGCCACCGATGACTTCGATCACCCGATCCTGTGCATCGAGTATCGTGATCCGGCTGTTGCCGAACTCGCAGATGAACTGATTCCCGTGGGCGTCCACCCGGATGTCGTACGGGTAGCTGAATTGGCCCGGAGCGGAGCCCGCACTCCCATGTTCGCGGAGGAACCCGCCGTCCCGATCGAAGACCTGGATACGGTGGTTGCACGAATCCGCGACGTACACCGCGTCGTCCGGCCCAATGCCCAGGCCCTCCGCCCGATTGAACCGACCGCGTTCCATCCCGGGTTCGCCCCAGGCGGTCTCAAAGCGGGGTAATTCCTCCGGAGTGCCATTGCTGCCGAATCGGATGGGACTGAAACGCTGCACCCGGTCGACGACGGTGTATTCGCTGAGGAAGTATTCGCCGCGGGAGTTCACGACCACGGCCCGCGGCAGGATGAACGATCCGGAATTCGTACCCTTCTTCCCCCATTGCGCGAGGAGATGCCCTTCGCCATCGAAATGATTCACCCGCATGTAGTGGGGCTCGATGACCAGCACACGCCCATCCGGGTCGAGACCCATGCCCTTGGGTTTGCCCAGGTCGGTCTGGGGCATCTGCCATTGCAGGACAAACCGGCCCTGTGGATCGAACTTCTGGATCCGGCCGGTGACATCCGCCACGTAGAGGTTGTCCTCGCGGTCACAGACCAACGATCGGGGCTTGTTGAACTGGCCGGGAGCCACCCCGCGACTGCCTATGATCTCCGCCTGGCTGAACCACCGACTCTCGAGCGACACCCTCCGACCGCCCGTTTCTTCTTCCGCGCACCCAGCCAGCATGACCGCTCCCATTGCCAGGCCCGCCCACCGCCCCAGCCAACTTCTCCCAACGGTCCAGATCCCAAGGGGAAGCAAGGCGAGGCCCAGGAGTACCACGCAAAGAGCGTTGACCTGGCCGGCGTGCCCATAATGCAGCAGGTTGAAAACGCGGACTGACAACGTCTCGAGGCCCGGCGGCAGGATCAGGATCACGGTTTCCACATCCCACAAGACGAGGAGGTAGACCGTGTACGCGCCGGCCAGGGAAAGGCCGCGCATCTGCGGCCAGGTCGACAACCCCCATGCTCGTATCCGACCGGCACCACCGACCCGCAAGGCATCGCTCCCCGCCGGATCGACCCGGTCGGAGGCAGCCAGCACCAACGACCAGACCAGGGCCGCGTACCGGGCTCCGAGCACCCACCAGTAAACCGCCGTCGAGTCCGAGAACGCCCGCGCCGCCGGACGGGCCAGGATCGGGACCCAGAGGCAACTCGTCAGGATTCCCGGCGTCAGGAACCAGAGCCAGGCCAGCCATCTCAGCGGCGTCAACCGATGGCCGGAGCCGACGGCCGCCAAAGACAGCGTCAACAGGCCCACGGCCACGGCCATCGCCACCGACGCAGAGGTCCATGCCGCCGACGCCCCCGCGCGGACGGCTGGAATCAATTCAGTCCAGGTGGGTCCTGAGCCCAGCAATCGTCCGAGCGGGAACCCCAGCGACAAGGCCAGGACCAGCAATGACCCGGCCGACGCGGGAATCCAGAGCGATCCCAAGGCCCGCCGCCAGACTCCCCCGTGCGCCCCCGCCGCCAGAGCCGGCCAGACGAAACGACGGCGTCGGACGAGTGCCAGAACCGCCACCCCCATCACGACCAGGGGGAACCCGGCAGCCCAGGCGGCTCCGACGTCCAGCTGCGTGTTGAATCGAACCCAGAGGGATTCCGGGAGCACCCGGACCTGCAACAACGTGGGGATCGCGAAATTGGCGGCAGCGAGTGAAAAGCAAAGGGCCACTCCGGCGGACCACCCTCCCGCAGCGGCCGGCCACAGCACCTCGCGCATCACCCGCCAGGAATGCAGACCCGGCATGGCTTCCAGGGTGGATCGTTCCACCCGGCTCCAAAGGCCCATGGCAAGCAGCGCGGGAATGGGCCAGTGCATCGCCCCCAGCACGACCGCCGTCAGCGGCAGGAGCGCGACCGCCGAATGTTCCGCGCCCCACGTCAGCCTCCATCCGCTCGAAACTTCGAGCCAGCAGTTCGCCACCAGAAACGGAGGCAAAGCGAGGGTCGCCCCTGCCAGGATCAGACCCAGGCGCCGCCAACCGGTCGAGGCACCGAGCCACGCCAGGGCGAAACACCATCCCATCGCTCCGGCCAACACGGCCGCGCCGCCGGCCACCCACAGGGTGTTCCAAAGCGGGGTCATTGGAAGATCCCCTCCAACTCCCGGACCGTCCCATCCAGATTCTTCAGGACCCGATCCCAGTCCGGCCTGATCCAGCGACCCGCAGGTGGAACTTCTGCCTCCAGCGCACCTGCCTCCACCAAGCGGGCACGCACCCCTTCGGAGGTCAGGAACTCCACCAGTTTTCGTGCCGGCGATCCCGGGGATGCGACCTGCACCAGGGCAACCGTGTTGGGAATCGAAAGGAAGTCCTCACCGAGCGGCAAGGCCTCCAATGATGCCCCGCCCTTCCGGGCCATCAGGATGTCGTCCGAATCGGTCAGTCCAACCCAGGCCTCCCCACCAATCACCCGCCGGACGACATGGGAATTGCCGGGCTCGAGGAAGGGTTGGTTCGCCATCAACGCCTGGCACCACTGGCGCCAGGTCGCTTCCCCCCATTGCGCCCGGAGGGCGTGAAAATGGGCCGAACTGGTGCCGAACAACGGCATCGCGAGGGAAACCTTTCCCTTCCACCGCGCATTGGTCAGCTCGACCAGGCTGGAAGGCCTTTCCGCCACCGGAACCTTCCGCGGATCCACGACCAGTCGTCGGGTCCGGGATCCGAACGCAACCCATCCGGCATCGGCGGATCCGATGCGGTTCGTCCCGAAGACCCCGCGAGCGGCGAGCTGGCGGGTGCGGAGTTCCTCATTGCCCCAGAAAACGTGGGCGCGCGGATTCGGCATCTCCGCGATCAGGCGGTTGGCGAGCCCCACCGTCTTGACGGCCTCGCTGTCGTAGACGGCCCGCACCTTCAATCCGGTCATCCCGGTAAACCCAGCCAGCACCGATTCGGCGAAGCCCTGATCCTGGGCACAGTACAGTACCAGCGAATCCGCTTCGCCCCGGCCTCGGGTACCCTCCCGAAGGCGGGCAACGAGGAGGAGCAGGAGTAGGCCGAGCAGCGCCCCCGCAAGAAAAGCGACGCCCACCGCAACCAAGCCTCGATGGGACCGGTTCATGCGGTCCGACGGTGAAACCACCACCACTCACCCAGCATCACCGCCAGACCTGCGAGGGCGAACCACCTCCAGTACTCAAGGTTGGCATCCTTCTCGGTCGTCGCCTTCACCTGGGTGAATCGACCGAGGTCCAGAGTCTCCCGAGGACGGATGTTGCTCTCGGCGGCATCCAGCAGGTTGGCCGCGAAGGCCAGGCGGTTGGTTCCAAGCTGGACCCGGTACACGCCCTGCACCCCGGTATCCCCCCACACGAATTCCGACGCCTGCGGTGCGACCGTCACCGGATGCACCTTCCCGTCCGGCCCGGTCACGGTCGCTTCGGTCACGGGCGACGTCAGTGGCAGGCGGAAGGCCTCTCCGGATTTCACCAGGAACTGCTCCGCCTTCGCGGTGGCCGGATTCAGCCAGTCCACGGCGTTGGCGATGAAGATCGGAAAGCTGATTCGCAGGGGCCAGGTACTTTCGAGCGTGTCGAATCCCACCCAGACGACCCGCTGCCGGCCGATGTCGCCGGCGATCAACAGCGGCGATTGCGGCGCGTCCATGAGGGAAATCCCCCACGACGGAGGTTTCACCGACAGGGCCTTGGCCAGTTGGACACTGTCAAACGAGACGAACCGGAGCAGTGGGTGGGTGTTGCGCCAATTGACGATGGGAGGCGAATCCAACTCTCCGATCGTTCCCTCGAACCAGTTGGTGGGGGCAACATGGATGGCGATCAGGTTCCCCTTCGGCCACTCGGACGGGGCCACGTCGTCGAGGACGACCACGTCGTGTCGCCCCTCGTCGACCGCTGAATGATCCGCGGACAGCGCCAACTCCACGTTCGGACCGGCAGCGGCCAGTGCCTTCTCCAGAAATCGATTGCCACGGGTCACCAGCAGCACCCGCACGGGCTGCGGAAGCAGCGAGACCACGCTGGCCTGATTGTCGGCCGCGAGGTCGTCTTCCACCACCAATCGGGCCGTAAAGACTCCATCCCGCGACTGGGAGGCAATGAACACCGCAGGCGTCGTGTTGGTCGCCGCCAGCGTGATCGATTTGGTGTCGATCAGCTGACCATCGAAGGCCAATTCAAGACGTGCTTCGACCGGGATCGACTGATGATTCGCCAAGCTGAGGAACAGCGCCCGCTTCGCCACATCCTCCGGGTTGGGTTTGACGTCGAATGCCACGATTCCCGCATTGCGGGAACCACGTCCCACCTTGTGGAAAACCAGACGCAGATCCCGCGTCTCGAACTCCGCGAGTTCCGGAATCGCTCCATCGCTGAACAGGTGGATCTCGCCGTCCGGCCGGTCGCGGATCAGCGTCTCCGCCACCCTTAAAGCCTCCGCCAGACGAGTCGGTGAATCGGTCACCTTGGCTCCCTCAAGGGCTCGACGCAGCGCCGCCTTCTCTGACGTGGCGCTCTGACGCACCTCGGCATTCGCTCCGGCAACCAGCACCACCATCTGTCCTCCTTTGCCGGAAGCCAGCGAGTCCACCAACGCCAAGGCCTCCTTGCGCGCCCTCTCGAATCGCGACGGAATCTCATCCACCGCCTGCATGGAGGCACTGGCGTCCAGGACCACGACCTGCAGGCGTCCGAAGCCCGCCTTCCCAGCGAAAAAGGGCCTGGCCAACGCCAGCACCAGCAGAAGCAAAAGCAGCAGCTGCAGGAGCAGAAGCCAGTTGTGCCTCAGGCGCTGCATGGGCGCGCTGGCCTGGGTCTCGGCCAGAAATCGCTGCCACAATAGGGTCGACGGCACCACCCGGGTGACCCGTTTGCGCTTGAGGAGGTAAAAGACCACCACCACCGGCAGCGACAGTGCGAACCAGAAGGCCAGCGGGGTAAGAAAGTTCATGGCAGAGGGAATCCAGGACCCGGAAGACGTCAGGGCCCGGGATCAGGCTTGCCGTACTGCGCCGTCAGATAGTCGGCAAGCAAGGCCACCGAATTCGTCGGAATCGGTGCCGCATACTTCGAACGCATCTTCTCGATCGAAGCCAGCCACGCCGCCCGAACCATCGGGGGTTGTGACGTCACATAGTCGGCCGAGTGGCAGGGAAGACACTGTCCCAACACGACCTCTCGTCCCGGTCCCGGCCTGAGCGTGGTCTTCTCCGGCGGAAGCTTCCATTCGTCCGCAGCACCCACGTCCGGCGCCGTCATCAGGATCAGCCAAACCCACAAAACGAATCTCCTCATGCAACCCTCACTTTCACCGACTCCACCACGTTGCGCATGTAGCCCGCCGGATTCCACAGCGGCTCCAGGGGCTGGGATTCCCCCAGACGATTGGTGGCCTTCGCCCACAGCACTCGTTCCCCCTTGCCACCCGGCTGCCAGTCCACCGTCCATTCCCGGAAGCCAAATCGACCCGGATCCCGACCGAGTTCCGCCCCCTGCCAGTTTCGGCCGCCATCCGCAGAAAACGTCACCTCACGAATGCCGGCTCCGCCGTCGAAGGCGATTCCGCGGACCCGGACCATCTCCCCCGCCCTGACCACCCCGCCCTCCGGATGGCTGGTGATGAACGAACGCACATTGAAGCGGCCAATCGGAATCGTCCGGCGCGGCTTGGTACCGGGCGCGACATGCGCACAGGGGTCGTCCGGAATCCGATAGGCCGGATCCATCCAGTAACCCTTGTACTCCGAATCCAACACAGTGATCCGATGGAGATGCTTGATCCAGTAAGTCCCATAGTGCCCCGGGACCACCAGACGCAGCGGGAATCCGTTCAGCCACGGCAGGGGCTCCCCATTCATCTCCACTGCCAGCAATACGTCCGGGTCGAGTGCCTGGTCCATCTCGAGGACCTTCACAAAGTCCGGCACACCCGGAGTCGGCGGCCGGTCAAGTCCATCAAATGAGACCTGCCGAGCCCCTGCGGAAAGTTCCGCGCTCTTGAGGACATCCGCCAACCGGACGCCTTTCCATCGAGCGCATCCCATGGCGCCATTTCCCATCTGCCCGCCCGAAACCCGCGGCAAAAACAAGCCGCGGCCGTTCCCGGAACATTGATTCACCGCCGTGACCTCAACGACCTCAAAGCGCCTCACCAACTCGGCCACCGTCATCTCAAGAGGCTTCCCAACAGCGCCCGCCAGAGAAACCCGAAAGGCATCCCCCTCGAGCATCGCCTTCGAGGGCGGGGAGCCGGCCAGATGGTATCGGACGAAGAACGCGTCGTTCGGCGTCAGCACGCCCTCGTTGAACACCGCCATGGGCGTCTCCAACTGCGGAGGGCGGCTGGTCAACCGGATCAGGGGTCGCTTCTGCGGGTACTGGACCAACTCCCGCACGCCGTTCTCGAACGGCAAGTCATACGTCTCCTTCCCCTGAATCCGTCCAGAGATGAGGCCGCCCATCAGCGAAACACCCGCGCCAATGAACTGTCGTCGTTGAATCTCCCCGAGTCTTCCATCTCTTTGTATGGTCATGTCGCCTTCCGTTAGCCCCACATTTCAGACGTCCTCAATTGCCGCAGCAGCAGATCCTCGATGGGCTCGCCCGAACTGATACTGAAGAAATGGGCACCACGGGCCTGGCAGAACTCTCGCAGACGCTGGACGTAGTTCGCCACCGACTGACGATACGCCGCCAGGCGATACCTGCCGAAGGTCACTTCCTGAAGATTCCCCGTCTCCGAATCCACCAACCGAAGGTCGCCAAAGGTCGATGGGTCCAATTCCTCTGGAGAGAGGATCTGGATGGCATTGACCTGAAAGCCGCGCCCCACGAGGGCCATGAGCCCCGGCTCGTAGCCTGCGGGATCCAGGAAATCACTCAGGACCACCGCCACACCCGCCTGCCTCGACTCGAGAACCCCCCGCTTCATGGCCGAATTGAAGTCTGCAACCCCGCCCACCCGCAGCGCCGTCAGGTTTGAGAAGTACTGCAACGACGACTTCTTCCCGCGCACACCTCGAAGCGCACCACGGATCGCCATCTGGTGGGTATACCCCGCCAACTCCGACTCCTGAACCGCCTGTGGCTCTGGAAATACATGAACTGAAACCCGATCAAAGCCGCACAGGGCCACGTACCCAATGGCTGCCGCGATCTGCCGGGCAAAATCAAACTTGGCCGGCAACCCGAACGCCATGCTCTCGCTCGCGTCCAGGAAGATGCGAACCGGCAACTCACGCTCCTCCTCGTAAAGCTTCAGGAAAAGACGATCGAGCCGACCGAACAGGTTCCAATCCAGATAACGCAGATCATCTCCAAGGACATAGTTTCGGTAATCCGCGAACTCAACGCTCTGCCCACGCGCCCTGCTTCGCCGCTCACCTTTGGCCGAGCTTTTGGCACGCCGCGCCGCAATCAGCTGGAACTGCTCCAACCGTCGCAGGATCTGGGGTGTAAGGATTCCTGCCATGGCCCCTCCTTGGCACTCCTCAAACGCTGGCCCCCGAATCCCTGGGCACGTCCTTGAGGATCTGCGCGATCACCTGATCCGGCGTAATCCCCT
Source organism: Akkermansia muciniphila (assembly GCA_945873715.1). GTDB lineage: Bacteria > Verrucomicrobiota > Verrucomicrobiia > Limisphaerales > UBA9464 > UBA6176. Next base: position 2,859 of record CAMCFL010000020.1, on the reverse strand, counting down.
CGGCCTCCGCCTCAAAATTCACAATCAACCGATGCCTCAACGCCGCCGTGGCAACTGCCGCAATGTCGTCGTAACTCACGTTGAATCGACCCTGTGTCAAGGCGCGCACCTTCCCAGCCAACACCAGAACCTGCGCGCCACGGGGGCTGCTGCCAAACCGGAGATACTGATTGGAAATCGGAGCCGCAGTCCCGGTCTTGGGATGGGTGGCCAGGACCAACCGGACGGCATAGTCCTTCACATGCGAAGCAATCGGCACCTGCCGCACCAAACCTTGCATCTGCGTCAGTCCAGCCCCATCCAACCTCTTCTCGGGAATGACCTTTCCTCCCTCGGTCGTCCGGTTCAAGACTTCGGTCAACTCGGCTGCGGTGGGGTAACCCACCACCAGCTTGAAGAAGAACCGATCCAACTGGGCCTCCGGCAGCGGGTAGGTCCCCTCCTGATCGATCGGGTTCTGGGTCGCCAGAACAAAAAACGGCTGCGGAAGCGGCCGAAGCTCTCCGCCCGCGGTCACCTGCCGCTCCTGCATCGCCTCCAACATGGCCGACTGCGTCTTGGGCGTGGCCCGATTGATCTCATCCGCCAAGACCAGGTGCGCGAAAATAGGGCCCCTCTGAAACTGGAACTCCTTCCGTCCCTCTGGCGTCTCCATCACCAGATTGGTCCCAAGAATGTCCGCCGGCATGAGATCCGGAGTGAACTGGATGCGGCTGAAACTCAGATCCAGCACCTCTCCGAGGGTGCGAACCAACAAGGTCTTCCCAAGGCCCGGAACCCCCTCCAGAAGGACGTGCCCTCCCCCAAAAATCGCGTTGAGCGTGCCCTCAACAATCGCGTCCTGCCCCACCATGACACGCCCAATCTCGGATCGGACGGAGGCATAGGTCTCTCGAAACAGGCTGATCGCTTCCTCGGTACTCATGACAGGTGGGACTTGGACCGCAGACTCGGCAAAGTGTTACGACCGGAAACCTCTCCGCGCCATGGCCTCCGTTGCAAGGGGCAATCCGTCATGAAAAAAAATGCGCGCGGCAACCATTGCCGCGCGCATCTCAAATACTCCTGAGAGTCGGATCGAAATCGGTTGATCAGCCCTGCGTCGCACCCACCGGCTTTGCAACCGGCGCATCCGAGGGGAACTCCACCAACTCGATGATCGCCATCTGGGCCGCGTCGCCCTGCCGCTGCCCAAGCTTGACGATCCGGGTATACCCACCCGCCCGGTCCTTGAACACAGGCGCAATCTTGTCGAACAGGATGTGCACCAGATCGTTTTCCTCACGCCACTCCTCACGGGCAACCTTACCCTTGCGGGTCGGCGTGCCACGAAACAAGGAGCGGGGCTGGGTCCGGAGCTTCGCGGCAGCCTGCCGCCGAAGATGAACATTCAGCTCTTTGGACGCGCCAATCGCATGCCGGCCGAGCGTGATGAGCTTCTCGACCACCTGACGAACGACCTTGGCCTTCGTGATGGTGGTCTCGACGCGTTGATGCTTGATGACGTTCGAGGCCAGGTTCGTGAGCATCGCATTGCGATGCTCGCTGTTGCGCCCGAACTTTGTATTGCGCTTAAGATGACGCATAATGCTGAGGAATTAGAGCTTGTTGGCCGGCTCGGGCTGGGGTTCAAGGAGGCCAGGCTCAAAGGTCATCCCCAGAGCCAAACCGAGCGTGGCCAGCTTCTCCTTGATCTCGTTCAACGACTTTTTGCCGAAATTGCGGTACTTGAGCATCTCATGCTCCGTCTTCATCCCCAACTGACCCACCGTGGTGATGTTGGCATTGTTCAGGCAGTTCGCTGCGCGAACGCTGAGCTCAATCTCGTTCACCGACATGTTGAGCAGCTTCTTGAGCTTGGCCTTCTCGTCATCCTGGGGCTTGATCTCCTCCTCGAACTCCACCGCGTTCTTGTCGTAACCGACAAACACGTCAAGATGGTGCTGAAGGATCGCAGAAGCCTGCGTCAACGCGTCATCCGGGGAAAGACGACCATCCGTCCACAGCTCGATGATCAGCTTGTCGTAGTCTGTCCGCTGCCCCACGCGGGCGGCCTCCACCGCGTAGCGCACGCGGGTCACCGGCGAGAAAAGGGAATCAATCGCGATCACTCCGATCGCCTGGTCCACTTTCTTGTTCTCATCGCCTGGGCAGAAGCCCCGACCAACCTTGATCTCCAACTCCATCTCGACCTTCTTCTTCCGGTCGAGCGTGCAGATGTGCTGCGTTGGGTTCACTACCTCCACGTTCTGATTGAGCTGAATGTCACCCGCACAGACAGCTCCCTCCTTGTTGACCGACAGCAACAGGGTCTGCGTCTCCCGCGAATGCACCCTGAACTTCACCCGCTTCAGATTCAGGACGATATCCGTCACGTCCTCGACGACCCCGTCCACGGTCGTGAACTCGTGCATCGCGCCTTCAATCTTCAGCGAGGTGATCGCTGCTCCCTCCAGCGAAGAGAGGAGCACGCGCCGCAGCGAGTTACCAACCGTATGACCATATCCGGTCTCAAACGGCTCCGCGATGAAACGTGCATACGTCTCTGTTGCGGTGGACTCGTCCTTGACCAGACGTTTCGGCAATTCAAACCTACCAAGACGAACAGGCATATTTTTAATGGTGCAATTTTAAACTGAAGACCCTGGTCCTCCCGCGGACCAAGGTCCCCCATATAATTGCAGACCCGGCGAACTACGCCGGAAGTTGGGGACTAATTAGCGGGAATAAAACTCGACGACCGCCTGCTCATTGGCGATCGGGTTGATCTCGTCTCTCGTCGGAATCCGAAGCAGGGTTGCTTTCAACCCTTCACGGTCGACCGAAATCCAATCAGGCACAACTCGTGCCGTCGATCCC
>CAMCFL010000019.1 GCA_945873715.1 Akkermansia muciniphila | reverse complement strand
CAGCGTTTACCTCATGAGCCAGCGGATCAGACGGCACCCGTTCCTCGCCCTGTTCGACGGGCCGGATCCCAATACCAGCACCGCCACGCGCCGCACGACCACCGTCCCCACTCAGGCGCTTTACTTCCTCAACGATCCCTTCGTCCACGCCAGCGCCCACCGCTTCGCCGCCCGGATCGAAGCCGCCGCTCCGGATGAATCCGGACGCATCCGGGCCGCCTACCGGATGGCCCTCGGCCGATCGCCGACCACCGAGGAATCCGGCGAGGCGGCCGAGTTCCTCGCCGCCACCCGAAATGAACTGGTGGCCAGCGGCGTAAAAGCTCCCACCGTCCCCGCCTTGGCCTCCCTCGCCCGGGTGCTCTTCGGCAGCAACGAATTCCTCACCGTCGACTGATGAACACCGCCTTCACCCCATCCCGACGCGGCTTCCTCCGTTCCATGGTGGGAGGCTCGACGCTCTTTCCGGCGCTGATCTCCCAATTGCTCGCCGAGGAGGACCTGCGTTCGGGATCCGTCGATCCCCTGTCGCCACGGCCGTCGCACTTCGCCCCCAAGGCCAAGCGCGTCATCTTCCTCTACATGAGCGGCGGGGTTTCCCATGTGGATTCCTGGGATCCCAAGCCCCGTCTGTTCGCCGATCACGGCAAGACGATCTCGGTGGACGAATTCCAGGGCCGCAAGGGCGACTTCAAGATGTTCGCCACCAGGCCGCAGTGGAACTTCTCTCGCCACGGCCGCTGCGGCACCGAGGTCAGTTCGCTCTTCCCCCACATGGCGGGATGCGTCGATGACCTGTGCGTGATCCGGTCGATGAAGTCCGACCACACCAATCATTACGAAGCCACCCTCGGCATCCACACCGGGTCGTTCACCTTCGCCCGGCCCAGTCTCGGTTCCTGGGTCAGCTACGGCCTGGGAACCGAGAACAAGAACCTTCCCTCGTACATCGTCATCGCCCCGAAGACCCCCTACGCGGGCGGACAGGTCTGGGCCAGCGACTTCCTGCCCGGTGCCCACCAGGGAACCCTGGTCGTTCCGGGGACCGAACCCGTCGCCAACATCCGCCGTCGCGCCGCCACCGGGCGTCTCCAGGAACTCGAACTGGCCGCCCTCGCCCGCATGAACCAGCGTCACCTGGGTCCGCGCGCGAAGGACCCGTTGCTCGACGCCCGGATGAAGTCCTTCGAGACGGCCTTTGGAATGCAGATGGAATTGCCCGAGGTCTTCGACCTGTCCCGCGAATCCGACGCCACCCTCCAACTCTACGGACTCGAACGCGGCAGCACCCAGGGCTTCGCCTGGCAATGTCTGGTCGCCCGCCGTCTGGCCGAACGCGGTGTCCGCTTTGTCGAGCTCATCGACGTCGGTTCCTCCGACAACTGGGACGCCCACGGCGACATGCTCACCCACACCCCGCTGGCGAAGAACGTCGATCGTCCGATCGCCGGACTTCTCCAGGATCTCAAGATGCGCGGCATGCTCGACGACACCCTCGTGGTCTGGACCACCGAGTTCGGACGCACTCCTTTCAACGCCAACGCCGATGCCCGAGGCCGCGAACATCATCACTGGGTCTTCTCCTCCTGGCTCGCCGGGGCCGGGGTCCGGGCGGGAACGGTCTATGGCGAATCCGACGACCACGGCATCCACGTCGGACGCAATCCCGTTCACGTGCACGACTTCCACGCCACGCTTCTTCACCTCATGGGCCTCGACCACGAACGCCTGACCTACCGTCACACCGGACGCGACTACCGCCTCACCGACGTCGCGGGAGAAGTCGTGCGCGGCGTGCTGGCGTAAGGGCAGGCGGACCGCCAGCGACGGATTTCGACTCATAGCAAGCGCACACCGGTCCCAATCGTCCCATCGTTCCGCCCGACCATTTCGGTGATGCCCTATCCAAGACTACCTCCACTCGCTCCATGAGCAATGAAGACCAATCTCCGAGTCATCCCCTCGGCCTCAGACTTTGGTTGATCTATGCCACGGCGATGAGCGCAGGTGGCTGGGGTCTTTCTGCGTTTGGATGGCTCAATCCCACGGGGTTAGCAGGCTTGCTGCTTCTGGCGTTGGGGCTTTGGACGGGCATTGTGCGTCGCGACACAGTACGACCCGCAGCCCGGATCGCCCGGGAATGGCGCCGTTGGAGGAAATTTCGAGGACGTCGGATTCTCCCGCTGCTCTTCGTTTCAATCGCGATCGTGGGTGTGGGAGGCGGAGCCCTGAACGAACCCTATAACTACGACTCACTCTGGTATCGGGTGCCCCGGATGCTGCATTGGCTTCGGGAGGGAGGCTGGCACTGGATCCACACCGAAGAGTTTCGAATGAACGTCAGTGCCGTTCACAGCGAGTGGATCACCATTCCCCTGCTGGGATCGGGGCTGGGTCCACGGGTCCTCTTTCTGGTCAATGCGGTCAGCTTCATCCTGCTACCCGGGGTCTTCTATTCCATGCTGGTCGCCCTGGGAACGCGAAAGCGGGTGGCGTGGTACTGGATGTGGTTGCTGCCGTCTGGGTGGGTGTACGCATTCCAAGCCGGCAGCCTTGCGAATGACCTCCAAGCGGCACCCTATGTCATGGCAGCCATTCTATACGGGGTCCGCGCCGCCGCCGGACAACGCGAGGCCTTGCTCTGGTCGATTCTCGCGGCAGGCCTCTTCAGCGGAGCAAAGCTGTTCCTCCTTCCGCTCCTTCTGCCCTGGCTGGTCTGCGCAACCCCCGCTTGGCGGCAGGCGCTCCGTCAGCCGCGCCCCCTGCTGTTGGTTTCCCTGGTTGCTGCACTGGCATCCCTCCTACCGCTCGCAGGGATGTGTCAACTCCACACTGGAAGCTGGCTGGGCACGACCAAGACGGAGAGCTACGTCCCAGCTTATCCCCTGTTTGCCGTCCCGGCGAACCTCGTGATTGTCCTCGCCTCCAACTTGCTCCCCCCGTTCTTCCCCCCCGCGAACGGCTGGAATGCCTGGATCTCCCAAGCAGCCTCGCAGCCCCCTCTGGCAACCTGGACCATCGGATTTGAATCCTTCGGCAGTCTCCCTCCTGCGGTGGATGAGACCGTCGCCGGGCTCGGCATCGGACTGACGACGTTGGCACTTGCGGGAATGCTGTACCCTCGCCCGCGCGGCTCTCAGCCTTTGCCCCCGAGGCGGGCTTGGTTTACCATGTCTGTGATCATCGCGACCCTGGTCTTCATGGCGAAAGTGGGGCCGTACCCGATCAACCGCTATCTAGCGGCCTATTTCCCCCTCCTTCTGGCGCTGGCTTTACGGAGCCCTGCACAGGAAGCATTCGTTAGACGGTCGTGGTTTCGCCGCGGTGCCGCGATCTCAGCAGCGGTTTCACTCCTCTGCGTCATGGCATCCCGACAACATCCGTTCCCGATCGTCACTGGACTGATTGCGTGGTCGGCCGAGCGCCTCCCCGACAACCATCTCATCCAGAAACTGCACGAAGGCTATTCGTGGCGTCTCGATACCGTGAGGCGATTCCGAAACTTCGGCTCGGCTCTACCGGCCAAGTCGACAATCGGACTGCTGCTGCAAGGCCCCGGCGAACACGAGCTTTGGCGGGCCGGGTTCAAGATCTGGCACATTAGGACGGACGACTCCATGGATCGTTGGCGGACGCTGGGGATTGAGTACGTCATCGTGGATGAGTCCCTCCTTCCCCTTGGCAATTCCCGGACGTGGGCTCTGGATCGCGGACTGACCCAAGTCGGAGTTCTCCCATCCTCCCTTCGACTTCGCGCAGTCGAAGCTCCCATCCTCCTCTTCAAACCAATGCCGCCTCCGGACGACAGGCCCAGCAACAAGGGTCCATGAACCCAGACCCGCCCAGAAATCGGGCGCTGGTGCCCCCGCTTCTCCGCGGCTTGTCTTTCCGCCCCGACGCCGGAGGCGTCCCGGAAGGTGGCCGGCGGTCGCTCGACCGCCGGATTGCCAAGCCCGATCACCCATCGACCCCGGAGGGGGTCGCGCCGTTCTTGGCCTCCCGCAGATTCAGAGCGACCGCAGATGAGTCCAAGGCTCCTTTCAGCGACGGGAGTCAGCCACCCCTGATGGTCGCATCAAAATAGGAGCCGAACGGCTGGCTGTCGTTCCCTGGACCGTCTGGTTCGCCTGAAGTCGCAGGAGATTCGCCCGCAGCACCTCCAGATCCGGTGCAGCCATGGCGCGCGAATCGCAGTAGGCAACGACCCGCTGCATTGCCTCAAGGAGGCGCGTCTCCAAAAGCTCATAGGGTAGCGCGCCGGGTGAACCTCCGCCCGCCACCCGGGTCAGTGTCAGACGGTGCGGGCCATCCATGAATCGCCACAGCACCTCGCGTCTCGCTGGCATCTCCATCAATGCCTCAGCCCACCCACTGAGAATGATCACCGGGAAATCGGACCAACCCGTCTCGGGATAGGCTTCCGTCTCGAGCTCGATGTAGATCACACCCGTGATGCTGCCGCCTTGGCGGCATTGCTGAAACGTCTGGAGGTCGAGCGTGATCATCTAGCTGGCGAACCCCAACTCGGCGAAGCGAACCAATCGCTGGATGGGTTCATGCGTCCGCTTCCTCGATCAGCGAAAGAACGAGCGCAATCACATCTCCGACCACTTCTTCCGAGACCGAAGCAGCGAACTCGGCACGTCGAGCCTTCCAATCCAGACTCTTGATCTGGTCGGCCAGGATCACACCGCCGACCGACAAATCAGCCGGCATGGGAACCTCGAACGGATAGCCCTTCACCTTCGAGGTGACAGGACAGGCGAGGCAAAGTCCGGTCTTCCGATTGTAGGACGCGGGCGACAACACGAATGCCGGACGACGCCCAGCCTGCTCGTGGCCGGCCTGCGGATCAAAGGTCAGCCACACCACATCGCCCCGACCAGGAATGTAACTCACTACCAGACCTCCTGACCGCGGGCCTCCCCCGTCGACACTTCTTCATGTCGGTTGGCCGGCGTAACCCGCCGGAGCAAGGCAGCCAGAGAATGGCGCTTCCGGGTAACAGGCCGCACGACAAGGGTTCCGGAGTCCAAGGTCAAATCAACCTGCGAACCTGCTGATATGTGGGTTTCCTCCGCAAAAGAGCGAGGTATGCGCAGGGCAAGACTGTTTCCCCAACGCTGCACGGCGGTTCTCATGGATCGACAATGTATCTACTCCTTTGGCCGTGCAAGCAGGCATTGCCCCAGCCGGGGTTGCCCCCCCGCATCTGCGCTCATCTGCGGCGATCTGCGGTTGAACTCCTCCATCCCTCCCCCGACGGGCCTCAGCCCAGAGTTTCTCCCGCGAAGACGCAGAGACGCAGGGAAGGCCGGCACCGGCGAGCCGCCGGACACCCCCTTTCCTGGGCGGCATCGGTAGTGGTCCTCCGCTTCTCCGCGGCTATTTCCCCGCCGGGTTGCAGAGAGAAGCGGGCGAGGACGCCCGCGGTCCCGGGCGGGTAAATGCAGAGGGCTCCAACCCGAATCCATGGTTGGCAGTGATCCGCCGGCGACGGCATCCTGACGGCCTTCCGCCATGTCACGCCCGCTTCATTCCCTCCTCCTCCGCGCGCTTTGGCTCGTGATGGGTCTGGCCTGGGTCGGGCACGCGCGGGCCGAGGAAATCCACTGGGCCTATCGCCCGCTCCAGACGGTCCCGCTCCCGGCGGCGTCCGCCTTCACCCGCCACCCCGTGGATGCATTCATCCGCGCCCGTCTGGCCGAGGCGGGACTGGAACCCGCACTGGAAGCCGACCGGGCCACCCTGCTGCGTCGGGTCACCTTCGATCTGACCGGGCTGCCCCCCACCCCGGAAGAACTGGCCGCCTTCGTCCGCGATGAATCTCCGGACGCCTACGAACGGACCGTCGATCGTCTGCTGGCCTCCCCGCTGCAGGGTGAGCGTTGGGCCCGGCACTGGATGGACACGGCGCACTTCGCCGAGACCCACGGTCACGACCAGGACCGGATCCGTCCCAATGCCTGGCCCTATCGCGATTACCTGATCGAGACCTTCAATTCGGACAAGCCTTACGCCCGGTTCATCCAGGAACAGGTGGCGGGCGACGTGCTGTTTCCGTCGGATCCGCAGGCGACGGTGGCGCTGGGGTTCTTGGCGGCCGGGCCGTGGGACGAGAGCTCGTTGCGGGACATCCGCGAGGATACGCTCGACCGCCAGATTGCCCGGTACGTGGACCGGGACGACATGGTGATGACGGTGATGAGCGTGGTCACCAGCACCACGGTCCACTGCGCCCGGTGCCACGATCACAAGTTCGATCCCATTTCCCAGAAGGATTACTACGCCTTGCAGGCTGTGTTCGCCGGAGTGGAACGGGCCAATCGGACCTTCGACGCTGACCCGGCACTCCATGTCCAACGACTCGGATTGCGCGCCCGGGAACGTCGGGTCGAGGATCGCGACCGTCCGTTCCTGTTGTCGGCCGAATCCCGGGAGGAATCGAACCTGTGGGAAGCAGAAGAACGGAAGCGATCAGTTGCCTGGACGATGATCGAACCGCAGAGCTGGGTCTCGGCGGCGGGCACGACGCTGAAGCGGCTTCCCGACCGTTCCCTCCTCGCGACCGGCACCCGACCCGAACGAGACACCTACGTCATCACCGCGCCCAGCCCATTGCCGATCGTCACCGCCATCCGGTTGGATGTGTTGTCGGATGATTCCCTGCCGCAGAAGGGACCGGGCCGTGCGGACAACGGCAACCTGCACCTGACCGAGTTCCAGTTGCAGGCGTTTGAACCGGGATCCACGCAAGGCCGCGACATCGCGCTGGTGAACCCGAGCGCGGACTTCAACCAGGGGGACTGGACCATCGCGCACAGTCTCGACGGGAACGAGAAGACCGCCTGGGGGATCCATCCGCGGGTGGGAGAATCACACCATGCGGTGTTCGAACTGAAGGAACCCCTGGCGATCGCCCCGGGCACCAACCTGACCTTCCTGCTGAAGCAACTTCACGGCGGATCGCACCTCATCGGCCGTGCGCGCCTCGCGGTCACGGGGGTCCGCCCGCCGATCCAGGCGATCCGTCCGCTCCCGGAAGAGGTCGCGAACGCACTGGATCTTCCCCCGGAAAAGCGCTCGGAAGAACAACAGGTCCGGGTGACCGCCTTGGCGTTGGCAGAACGGTTGAAGGCGCAACTCGCGGCGCTGCCCGCCCCATCAATGATCTATGCCGCGGCGTTTGATTTCGAACCCGACGGCGGGTTGCATCGGCCGAAGACCCCTCGCGACGTGCAGGTGCTGCGGCGCGGCGAGATCGGCAAGCCCATGGAAGCCGCCGTACCCGGGGCGCTCTCCTGCGTCAGCGCGTTGCCCGCCCGATTTGACCTGCGCCATCCGAAGGAGGAAGGCGCACGCCGCGCGGCCCTGGCCGAGTGGTTGACGTCGCGCGACAACCCGCTGACCTGGCGATCGATCGTCAACCGCACCTGGCAACAGCACTTTGGTCGCGGGTTGGTGGACACGCCCAACGACTTCGGTCGGATGGGTAGCACACCGACCCATCCGGAACTGCTCGACTGGCTGGCCGTGTGGTTCCGGGACGAGGCCCAAGGATCCCTCAAACAACTCCATCGACTGCTGGTCACCAGCGCGACCTACCGGCAATCCGCCCTGCCCCGTCCGGGACGTCCGGCCCAGGCCACACCCGATGCCGACAACCGGTTGCTCAGCCACATGAACCGCACCCGCCTCGATGCCGAGTGCGTACGGGATACCCTGCTGCTCGCCGGCGGGCGACTCGACCTGCGGATGGGCGGCCCGGGCGACCGTCAGTTCGATCTTCAACCGGGGATCCATGTCACCCCGCGGATCGACTACACGAAGTTCGACGTCGATTCCGTCGCAGGCCACCGGCGCAGCGTCTACCGCTTCCTCTTCCGCACCCTGCCCGACCCGTTCTTCGAGGCGCTCGACTGTCCGGCGGGCGATCAATTGGTGGCGCAGCGAGGCAACACGGTCACGGTCCAGCAGGCTCTGGCGCTCTGGAACAACGTCTTCGTCGCCCGCCAGGCGGAACACATCGCCGCCCGACTCGAACGTACCCGGGAAGGCGTGGAATCGCAGGTGGTCGCCGCCTGTGAACTACTGTGGGGCCGGGCTCCCTTGCCGGCGGAATCGGACGAACTGATCGGCTTCGCCCGCCAGCATGGCCTCGCCAACCTCACCCGCCTGCTGGCCAACTCCAACGAGTTCATCTTCGTGAACTGAGGCCATGACCCACGAGACCACAGTTGTTTATCCGCAGATGGCGCAGATTCCGCAGATGCGGAGACACCCGAAGGCATCCGGGACGGGCTGGCAGCGTCCTTCTGCCGGGGGAGCGGATTCACCGCCTTCTCGTTTTGTCATCTGCGCCATCTGCGCCATCTGCGGATAATCCTCCGCCCCAAAAATGAACTCGTTCCCCAACATCGCCGTCAGCCGACGCGAGTTCGTCGGGCGTCTCGGTGGAGGGCTGGGCGGGGCGGCTCTGGCCAGCCTGCTGCGCCAGGATCGTCTGCTCGCGTCCGATGCCATCCGACCCGGCCCAGTGCTGGCTCCGAAGCGTCCGAAGGTCCGACGGATCATCCAGTTGTTCATGAACGGCGGGGCCAGTCAGATGGACCTTTTTGACTACAAACCGACCCTTTTCCGCCAGGCGGGTGAACCCTTCAAGCCGGGCGCGGGCGAGCGGGTCGAAGCGCCGACCAGCGAACCGGGGAAGATCCTCAAGCCCCCGTTCGAGTTCCGTCAGCACGGTCAATCCGGGCGCTGGGTCAGCAGCGTGATGCCCCACCTCGCCCAGTGCGTGGACGAACTCGCCTTCCTGATGGCGATGCAGTCGCGGACCAATGTTCACGGTCCGGGGAGTTACCTGATGAATACCGGCTTCCTGCTCCCGGGATTTCCCTGCCTGGGATCCTGGGTGGGATACGCCCTGGGAAACGAGTGCGACAATCTGCCCGGGTTCGTAGTCCTGCCGGATTCCAAGGGTCTACCCTACAATCAACGGGGCAATTTCAGCGCGGGATTCCTGCCCGTCACCCATCAGGGAACGGTGATCCAGGCCCACCTGCCCACTCCGGTGGCCGACCTCCAGGCACCGGCCTCGGCCCGTTACATCACACCCGACGCCAGCCGCGACGGACTCGCCTTGCTGGAGAAACTCAACCGGAGACATCTCGCCGCCACGGAAGGGGACACTCGCCTCGAAGCCCGGATCCAGGCCTATGAACTGGCCGCCCGGATGCAGCTGAGCGCGCCGGAAGCCCTCGCGATCGAGGGTGAATCCGAGGCCACCCGACGCCTCTACGGATTGGATGAAAAGGTTACCGAGGATTTCGGACGTCGTTGCCTGCTCGCCCGACGGTTGGTGGAGCGAGGCGTCCGGTTCGTTCAGGTGTGGAGCGGGGCCGGTGGACCCACGGGCAACTGGGACAACCACACCAACATCGTCAAGGAACTGCCCCCGATGTGCGCCGCCACCGATCGTCCGATCGCCGGCCTCCTCCGGGATCTGCGGGCCCGCGGACTGCTGGAGGACACCCTGGTCCTGTGGAACACCGAGTTTGGGCGCATGCCCTTTTCCCAGGGAAGCGAGGGACGCGACCACAATGGCGGGACGTTCGTGGGCTGGATGGCCGGGGCCGGCGTGAAGCCCGGGGTGGCCTACGGTGATAGCGATGAATGGTCCTGGAAGACGGCCCACAACGCCGCTACCATCTACGATTTCCACGCGACCGTGCTGCACCTGCTCGGGCTCGACCACGAGAAGCTCACCTTCCGTCACAACGGCGCCGACCGGCGGTTGACCGACGTCCATGGCCAGGTGATCGACGCGGTGCTGGAGTGAGTCGTGCCCCCCCAGCAGGCGCTCTCCAACTGTCGTCCCCGTTGGTAGGCCCGCTGCCCCCAGCGGGCGCGTCGTCCCCGCCGCCTGGTGACAGGCGGCCTACCACGGGTAGGAGGCGAGGTCACGAGACTCTGACTTCCACCCGGCCCCACCCCGGCCCACGCACGTTCCCCGCCCGATTGAAGTGAGCCTCGTCACCTCGTCGCCTACCCCCGGAGCTCCGTTCCCCCCGAACTCCGGCTTGCATGCCCCCTTCCAGACTGGCTTCTTGTCCGCACTCGACGAGATGTGATGGTTAAAGAACTGCGCCAACTGTGGGATGGACTGCCGAACAAGGCTGAATTTGCCGCGTTGCTGGGAGCGTGGGTCCTGCTCTTCCATTTTCTGGGCAACTCGACCCTGGGGTACGTGGACACCCCGTCGATGTTCATCTGGTTGAACACGCTTCATACCAACGCCGAAAAGACCGACAGCGACGATGCCTTCGGTCGGTTCGTGCCCTTTCTGGTCGTGGCACTGCTGTTGGTCCGCCGACGGGAGTTGCACGAGGCGGCCAAGCGCTCGTGGGTTCCCGGGCTGGCGTTGATCCTCCTGGCCCTGCTGCTGCACGGCGCGGGATTTCTGGTCCAGCAGACGCGGGTCTCCATCGTGGCGTTCCTGGTGGGGCTCTACGGCATCATGGGATTGCTCTGGGGTCCCGGCTGGCTCCGGGCCATCTTCTTCCCGTATTTCCTGTTGGGATTCGCCCTCCCGGTCACGGCCTACCTCGATGGACCGACCTTTCGCCTCCGCCTTTTCTCCACCTGGTTCTCGAGTTGGTTCTGTCGGGATATCCTCAGCATCAACCTCGTGCGGAGGGGCACGACGGTGATTTTTCCCGCCCTGCCCAAACGTCCGGAGTTCCATTTCGAGGTCGCGGCCGCCTGCAGTGGCATCCGCAGCCTGACGATCGTCCTGCTCCTGACCCTGGCGTTCGCATGGCTCAACTTCACGAACCCATGGCGACGGATGGTGGTCGTCGCCGCCTCGATCCCGCTCGCGCTGATCGGCAATACCGTCCGGCTCATCCTGACCTTCTGCGTGGCTGAGATCTGGGGGCAGGAAGCGGGATCGAAGGTCGAGACCAAGGCGGGTTTCATCACCTTCGCGGTGGCGCTGGCCGGGGTGTTTGCCCTGGGCCGACTTCTCCGCGAACCCGGTCACGAGCGCGCCGAGGTCCCCCGGGAGCACGAACCGGAACCCGAACCCCGGCCCTGAACCCCAGCTTGCACCGCATCATGATCCTTTCCCCCCGTCTTCTGGCTGGAAGCGCCATCGCCCTGATCGGACTGAGTGCCTTCTGGCTCCACGGCCTCCGCAGCGCCGTGCATCTCGGGAAGCCCGGCGTCAAACTGACGTCGATGCCGGTCCTCGACGAGAATTCCAAGATCGCCCGGACCAATTCCGTCGCGCTTCCGCTGCACGTCCCCGGATTCGAGGCGCGCCTCGCCAACATCACCCGGATGGAACTGGAATACCTGCCGCCGGACACGACCTACGCCCGCCGATTCTACGCCCTGCCGAAGGAAGGTTTTTCCGTCCAGGCCAGCGCGGTGCTGATGGGCACCGACCGGACCAGCATCCATCGCCCCGAGTACTGCCTGACCGGCCAGGGCTGGAACATCACCCGGCAACGCCCCATGCAGGTCCGGATCAAGGGTGCGAAGCCCTACGACCTGCCCGTCCAACGCTACGACATGAGCTATCAGGGCGAGGTAAATGGCCGACTCGCCATCCGTTCCGGGATCTACGTCTTCTGGTTTGTGGCCGACGGCCAGATCACCTCCAGTCATGTGCAGCGGCAATGGTGGCTGATCCGCGACCTGCTGCTCCACCAGACCCTGCAACGATGGGCCTACATCTCGTTTTTCGCCGATTGCGCCCCCGGCGAGGAAGATGCGACCTACGAGCGGATCACCCGACTGGTGTCCGCCACTGTTCCGGACTTCCAGTTGACCGCGGGTGCCACTCCCTGAAAGGTTCAGCCACGACGGTTCCATGGGGGAACCCGGTCCACCGATTGCATGCTGCGCCGCCGCCGCCAGCTTTTTACCAAGGTCAGCAAGATCGTCGACGCCGCGCTGTTCGGCCTGGCGTTCTGGGTCACTCATGCCCTCCGCTCGCTGGACGTCTTTGATCGGGAAGATCTGATCCATCACTTCGAGAACTATGCCTGGCTGCTGCTGGTCGTGGTCCCCCTTTCCGCACCGATCCTCGAATTGCAGGGATATTACCTCCGATCGATCCTCGGTTCCCGCCGGCAGAGCCTGTGGATGCTGACCCGCGCCGCAGCCTGGGTCAGCCTCGCCGCCATCGTCGTCCTGTTCTTCCGCAAGACCGAGGGGGCGCGCCTGATCTTCGCACTCTACATCCCGGTGGCCGTCGCCGTTGTCTGGGCCAAGGATGAGCTGCGGCGGCTGTGGTTGCTTCGCCGCCACGGTCGTGAACTCGCCCGGCGCCGGGTGATCATCGTCGGTGGTCGGACGGATGCGGCCCGACTGGAAAAGGCCCTCGACCTGAAGCAATTCCCCGACATGGAGGTCGTGGCCCGCATCGATCTGAACGAGGAACCCGAGAGCCGGCTCTCGGACCTTCTTCACACCCACTCGGCCAATGCCGTGCTGGTCGCCCCCCGCAACACCCTGTTCGGCCAGATCGAGCGCACGATCCAGCTCTGCGAGCTGGAAGGGGTCGAAGTGTGGTTGCTCGCGGATTTCTTCCAGACCCGCGTCTCCCAGACGACCGTGGATGATCTGCATGGACATCCGATGCTGGTCTTCCGTTCCGGTCCGGACTCCTCCTGGCAGGCCATGGGCAAGGGTGTGATCGATTTCTGTGGTTCGCTCTCCCTGATCATCGCCTTGTCCCCGATGATGACGATGGCCGCCTTGATGGTCCGGTTTTCCTCCCAGGGGCCGGTGTTCTTCCGGCAGCAGCGCTCCGGCCTCAATGGACGTCCCTTCACCATGCTCAAGTTCCGTTCCATGGTGACCAACGCCGAGCAATTGAAGCAGGAGCTCGCCGCCTTGAACGAGATGTCCGGCCCGGTCTTCAAGGTGACCAACGATCCCCGCGTCACCCCGGTCGGCCGCTTTCTCCGCAAGTGGTCCCTCGACGAGTTGCCCCAACTCTTCAACGTGCTTCGGGGCGAGATGTCGCTGGTCGGGCCCCGCCCGCTTCCCGTCGATGAAGTAGCCCGGTTCGACGACCTCGCCCACCGCCGCCGACTCTCCGTCCGCCCCGGTCTCACCTGCCTGTGGCAGGTCAGCGGACGGAACAATGTCTCCGATTTCAAGGAGTGGGTCCGCCTCGATCTGGAGTACATCGACAACTGGTCCCTCTGGCTCGATCTCAAGATCCTTCTGCGGACCATTCCCGCCGTGTTCACCGGTGCCGGTGCCAAGTAATCCCGGTGGATCCGCCGGCCCTCCCGACCTCCCTCGCGAAATCCCTCCCTCATGCCTCCCCGCAAGACCGCCAAGACTCCGGCTCCCAAACGTTCCCGGAACGCGCGCACCCCGGCCGTCCAGCCGGTCTCGGTCGTCACCGGCGGCGCCGGCTTCCTCGGCTCACATCTGGTGGAACTGCTGCTGTCCCGCGGCCACCGGGTGGTCGTCATCGACAATCTGGTCACGGGGTCGACCGACAACATCCAGCACCTCGCCGGCAACCCGGACTTCCGCTTCATCAAACAGGACGTCACCGAGTACCTGTACCTGGATGGATCGGTGAATTACGTGTGGCACCTCGCTTCGCCGGCCAGTCCGATCGACTACCTGGAACTGCCCATCCAGACCCTCAAGGTCGGCTCGCTGGGTACCCACAAAGCCCTCGGACTCGCGATGTCGAAGGGCGCCCGATTCCTCCTCACGTCCACCTCCGAGGTCTACGGCGATCCTCTGGTCCATCCGCAGACCGAATCCTACTGGGGCAACGTCAACCCCATCGGGCCCCGGGGTTGCTACGACGAATCCAAGCGCTTCGCCGAAGCCCTGACGATGGCCTACCACCGGGAACATGGGGTCGAGACCCGGATTGTCCGCATCTTCAACACCTACGGCCCCCGGATGCGGGTCAAGGATGGTCGGGTCGTGCCCGCCTTCGTTTCCCAGGCGCTCGGCAACAAACCCATCACCGTGTTCGGCGATGGCACCCAGACCCGCAGCTTCTGCTTCGTCTCCGACCTCATCGAGGGGATCTATCGCCTCATGTTCTGCGAGCACGCCACCGCCAACCAACCGTGCAACATCGGCAACCCCCATGAGATGACCATGCTGCAGTTCGCCCAGGAAATCGTCCGGGCAACCGGTTCGAAATCCCGGGTCGTCCACAAGCCCCTGCCCCAGGACGACCCCAAACAACGGAAGCCGGACATCACCCGCGCCCGCGAGATTCTCGGTTGGGAACCGCGGATCAACCTCGCCGAAGGGTTGGTCCCCACCATCGCGTACTTCCGCTCCAAACTTCCCGTCTAGGATCTGCCCGGGCTCTCCCCGGCCTCTCCCGACATGAACAACCTCATCGACGGCCGCGCCATCTCCGGCCAGATCCACACCGAAACCGCCCACAGGGTCGCCGCGCTCCGTCAACGGGGAATCCAGCCCGGTCTGGTCTTCGTCCGCGTCGGTGAGGATCCCGCCTCCCAGGTCTACGTGGGGATGAAGGAACGGAAATCGCGCGAGCTGGGCATCCATTCCGAAACCATCGTCCTCCCGGCCGCGACGTCGCAGGCCGAACTCCTCGCCCTGCTCTCCCGGTTGAACCAGGACTCCGCCTGGCACGGCATTCTGGTTCAGGCCCCCCTGCCCCCTCACATCGATCCCGCCGCCATCTTCGCCGCCGTCGATCCGCGCAAGGACGTCGATGGATTTCATCCGCTGAACATCGGTCGCCTCCTGCTCGGCGACCCCGGCGGGTTCGTCCCCTGCACCCCGGCCGGAGTCCATGAACTGCTGATTCGCTCGGGCGTCCCCATTGCC
>CAMCFL010000018.1 GCA_945873715.1 Akkermansia muciniphila | reverse complement strand
GAGGGTGATCCGCCGGATGCGCTGGAAAGGAATCCAATAATATTTGCCGAACACCATTGCCTCGACGATCGGGCCGAGCCGGGAATCGGCGTCGCTCAGCCAGGCGACCGGCTCGCCATTGACCTTCCCGGGATTGGGTTGGGCGCTTTGCAGTGCGAGGGTCCGCAGCTGGGAAGCCCCGGCGAGGTCGCCGCGGGTGTGCATGGCGAGCGCCTGGATCATCATGCCCACCCAGGCTTCCGGTTCTCCGAACACCAGGGGGGTGGCATTGCCCTCGAACACCCGACGACGGAGGAGTTCACACTCGATGACGGGCTTGAAGATCCGCGCCAGCATCTCGGCATCGGGATCGAATCCAGCAGCGACCTGAAGTTGGTTCAACGCGCGTTCCAGCGATCCGGTGACGCAACAGAGCTGGAAAAGGAACACCCGCAGCTCGCCGCTGGCAGGGTTCGCCCGTATCTCGTGTTGAAGTTCGGTCAAGGCCTCGGTGACCTTGGCATCCCGGAGGAGATCCTTGGCGTTCATGTTGGAGATGGTTGCGCGAGCGTGGGAATCACTTCAAGTGATGAAGCGGTTTATGTTCCGTCCGGGCGCAGCTTGAGCTGGTCATGGATGCAGGCCACCTGCCCTCAGGCGGCGATGTGAAAGCGCCCGCTGGGGGCAGCGGGCCTGCAGCGGGGACAACAAACTCAAGATGCGCCCGTTCCGTCCTCGAAAACGGGGACAACAGAAAAGGGCAGCCCAAGTTCCCAGAGGGTTCTCAGGCTGCCCCTTGAAGAGCACCGATCCGGCCGGGCTTTTCGAAGAGACGCGCTCATCGAGGGTCCGAACCAGATCGGCCGTCGGATCAACCGCCGACGTTTTCCTTCACGGACCAGTGCACGGGCACCTTGGCGTCGAGCGATCCGTCCGGCTTCTGAGGATAGTACTCATACTCCATCTTGCCGAAGTTGATGCTGATGGAGTCGACCGGCACCACGTCTCCCTGACTGCCGCCCGTCTGGAAGCTGGTGACGTGGATCTCGGTGAACTTGATCTTGAGGTATTCCTGCTGGGTCTTGCCCGCCTTGCGGCAGGTCAGCAGGGCCTCGGCAATATGATCCCCGTTGGAACAGGCCAAGAGGAGCTTCGGGCTCGCCTTGTTGATCTTCATCGCGAAGGAGAAGTCCTGGAAACTGACCTTGCCGGCTCCACCACCGCCACCGCTGGCGTGGGAACCCGCGTTGCTGGCGCCCCAGGACCAGGACAGGATATCAATCGACTTGCCGTGGGACTTGTCGGTGGATTCACCGTCAATTCCCTTGATCTTCAGGAAGTAATCAACTGCAGCCATGTGAGGTTTCCTTTCAGTTCCGATCAGCTACGCCAGCTGTCCGGAGGTTTTTATTGGACGTGTTTGTGGTTTGAGGTTCGCCGGTGGCGCACCGGCTGAGATTCATAGGATCACTTGGCCGGCATCTTGGACACCAGTCGCAGAGAAACGGTCAGGCCTTCCAACTGGAAGTGAGGCCGGAGAAAGAAGCGCGAGGTATAATAACCCGGGGCTCCAGGAACTTCTTCCACCCTCACCTCGGCCGAGGCCAGCGGATAGCGGGCCTTCATTTCCTCGGAGGCCTTGGAATCGCAGGTGAACTGGCTGATCCACTTGTTCAACCACTCTTCCATGTCTGCGCGCTCCTTGAAGCTGCCGACCTTGTCGCGGACCATGACCTTGAGGTAATGGGCGAACCGGCAGGTGGACATCAGGTACGGGAAGGCCGCGGATCACCGGCTTGGCCGTCGCCCGCGCCGGTCGATACTGACGCTTGGCCAGGGTCGCCTGCAGATCGCAATGGAAGGGCGGCTCTCCATCCGCCGCCCCGGTGGAAAACTGGGACTGGTCAAACCGGTAACTGATCCCGGTCACGAGATACTCGACGTTCTGGTCGTCCCGCGGATGTCCCGACAATTCGAAGGTGTATCCCGCCGCCAACCCCATGACTTCCCCGGATCCCCGCGTCAGGTCCTGGGCCGAGCCCAACTCCTCCACCCGGATCGATGCCGACTTCTCGCCCGCGTCCAGCGACTCGAAACTGCCGGGGTAGTCGTAGATCTCCATCTCTTCCCCGGCCAGGGTCTCGGGGTACGACGCCGACGCGTCCAGATCGACCCGGGGCTTCTTGAAATTATAGGAACGATGCGAGTACTTGCCCGGTTGCAGTTGGCTCTCGGTGAACCACTGCCGCAGGCAATCCGCACGCTGGTCACCCCGGTTGGCCGGGTGCCACTCCACCTTTTCGTAACCACTCACCGCCGAATGGCTGGAAGGGGAATCGGCCAACACCAGATAATGCCTCGCCTCCTCGTGCAGGAAATAATAGGTGATCCCCTCTTCCTCCATGAGCCGGCTCACGAAATTGAAGGCCGTCTCCCGGTACTGCACGCAATACTCCCGCTTGGTGTAACTGGCCGAGGTCTTGTTCTTGTAGTCGGTGAATCCCGCGTCGCGGAAAACCTTCTGGATGATGTCGATCACCGACATCTCCTGGAAGATCCGGCAGTCACTCGTCCGGGTCAGCAACCAGAGCCAGGGAACAATCACCGCCTCGTAACGCGCCCCGTCCGAATCCCCCGGCATCTGCGTGATCTTGGAGATATAGCCATGGAAATACCGCGTCCCCTTCTTGCCCAAATCCAGCCGGATGCCGACCGGCGAAGCGATCAGATCGCCCAGTGCAATCGCCGGATCCTTGCTGCTCAGCTCCGCATACAGCGTGAAGGGTTGGGAAAGGTGCTCTTCCCCCCGGAATCCACGCAACACCAGGACGTCATCGGCGAGTTTCGTCTTGATGGCTGCCAGTCGGTTGGCCTGGGTCGGGTCCATGTGCTGCGATCGGGTTGGTGACGGTGTTTCAAAACGATGCCCGGGCAACAGTTCCCCCGGCTGAACGCATCGTCGGCAGCCGGGGATTCAAGTCGACGACGGCCGTCATCCTTTCTTTTCCCGTCTGCAAGCCTTCAACCAGCCTCCGGCATCCCCGTCAGGCGTATCTTGAGCTGGTCATGGATGGAGCCGCCTGCCCTCAGTCGGCGATCAGGAACCGCCCGCTGAGGGCAGCGGGCCTACACCCGTCGCAACAAACTCAGGACGCTCCGGCACCCCCGGCAGACGTCGCCTTCTCCCACCCGCGCATCCGCCGATCCAGCCAGAACGGCACCAGGGGAACCAGCGACGCGACGAACACCAGGACCGTCCGGAAGAACGGCCAGCGGGCCTGGACCAAGACCCGGAGCAAGGCCACGCACAACACCACGAACAGGAAGCCGTGCGCCGCCCCCACCACCCTCACCGCCCAAGGCTGTCCCGCCCAGTACTTCAGCGGCATCGCGATCCCCAGCAGCACCAGGTACGACACCGCCTCCATCAACGACACCACCCGCAAGAAGGAAACCGGGTTCTTCCACATCAGGCCGCCCATGAACCGGGAACCGGCCCGGGTTTGTCCACTGAAGTCCTATTCATCTTCGCATCCTGATGAATTGATTTATGACTTGGCCCCCGTCCACGCCGGCGTACCCTCAGCCCATGCAGACTCCGGCCTCCGCCCCAGTCCAGTACACCCGCGGTTCCGATCTGGTGGATCGTCTCCGCCAGCGGTTGGTCATCATCGACGGTGCCATGGGCACCATGGTCCAGCGCTACAAGCTGGGCGAAGCCCAGTACCGCGGCGAACGCTTCAAGGACTGGCAGGGCAAGGATCTCAAGGGCAACAACGAGGTCCTCCTCCTCACCCAACCCCAGGTCATCCGCGAGATCCACGCCCAGTACCTGGAGGCCGGTGCCGACATCATCGAGACCAATACCTTCTCGGCCTCCACCATCGGGCAGCACGATTTTTTCTTCCGTCATCCAGACGGTCGCAAGGATCCCGCCTTCTTCGACGCGGTCATTCACGACCCTTTCATGGTTGGGCTGGCCCGTGAGATCAACCTCGCCGCCGCCCGCGTCGCCCGCGAAGCCGTCGAGGAAGTCGCCGCCCGCACCGGTCACCGCGGCCTGGTCGCCGGAGCCATCGGGCCGATGCCGGTCACGGCGTCGATCTCGCCCGACGTCAACGACCCGGGATTCCGGGCGGTGACCTTCGATCAACTGCGTCATCAGTATCGGGAGCAGGTCGAGGCGTTGCTCGACGGCGGCGTGGATGTCCTGCTGGTGGAAACCATCTTCGACACGCTCAACGCCAAGGCGGCGTTGTACGCCATCGACGAAGTGCTGACCGCGCGCAACGAACGGGTGCCGGTCATGGTGTCGGGCACGATCACCGACAAATCGGGCCGCACGCTCACCGGCCAGACGGTCGAAGCCTTCTGGAGCTCGGTCCGGCACATCCGTCCGATCACCATCGGATTCAACTGCGCGCTCGGGCCCGAGGAACTGCGTCCGTACGTCGAGGAGATCTCGAAGCTGGCCGACACCTACGTCTGCATCTACGCCAATGCCGGCATGCCGAATCCGCTCCTGCCAACGGGCTTTCCCGAAACGCCGGAGACGATGGCGCCGAAGATCCGCGAGTGGGCGGAAGCGGGTTGGCTGAACGTGCTGGGCGGTTGCTGTGGGACGACGCCCGACCACATCCGAGCCATGGCCCAGGCCGTGCGGGGCCTGCCGCCGCGGGTGGTTCCCACGATCGAACCGTATCAGCGTCTCTCGGGAATGGAGGCCTTCAACCTGACGCCGAACACGAACTTCGTGAACGTCGGGGAACGCACCAACGTGACCGGCTCGCCGCGCTTCTCGAAGCTCATCCTTGCCGGCAATTACACGGAGGCGGTCAGCGTCGCCCGACAGCAGGTCGACACCGGCGCGCAGATCATCGATGTCAACATGGACGAGGGCATGCTCGATGGTGCCGCCGCCATGACGCGCTTCGTCAACCTGATCGCATCCGAACCGGACATCGCCCGGGTGCCGGTGATGATCGACTCGTCCAAGTGGACGGTCATCGAGGCCGGCCTGCGTTGTCTGCAAGGCAAGGGCATCGTCAACTCGATCTCGCTGAAGGAAGGCGAGGCGAAGTTCCTGGAGCAGGCGCAGATCGTCCGTCGGTTCGGTGCGGCCGTGGTGGTGATGGCCTTTGATGAACGCGGCCAGGCCGACAGCTTCCAGCGCAAGATCGAGATCTGCGCGCGCTCTTACAAGTTGCTGACGGAACAGGCGGCCTTTCCGCCCGAGGACATCATCTTCGACCCGAACATCCTCACCGTCGCCACCGGCATCGAGGAGCACAACAACTACGCCGTCGACTTCATCGAGACCGCGCGTTGGATCAAGGCCAACCTGCCCCTCGCCAAGGTCTCCGGTGGTGTCTCGAACATCTCCTTCAGCTTCCGCGGCAACAACCACGTCCGCGAGGCGATGCACTCGGTCTTCCTCTACCACGCCATCCGCGCCGGGATGGACATGGGCATCGTCAACGCCGGGATGCTCGAGGTCTACGAGGAGATCCCCAAGGACCTGCTCGAACTGGTCGAGGACGTGCTCCTCAACCGTCGTCCCGATTCCACCGAACGCCTGGTCGCCTTCGGCGAGGAATTGAAGAGGCGTTCGGCCGGCGTCACCACGACCGCTGCCGGGCCCGCCGATGAAGCCTGGCGGTCGGGCACCGTGGAGCAACGTCTCCAGCACGCCCTGATCAAGGGCATCGACGCCTTCGTCGACGCCGATACCGAGGAGGCCCGCGCGAAGCTCGGCCGTCCGTTGCTGGTGATCGAGGGACCGTTGATGGACGGGATGAACGTCGTCGGCGACCTGTTCGGTGCCGGAAAGATGTTTCTTCCGCAGGTGGTGAAGTCCGCCCGCGTCATGAAGAAGGCCGTCGCCTATCTCACGCCTTTCATGGAGGCGGAGAAGCAGGCCGCCGCCGCCGCCGGTCACGCCACCCAGGCCCAGGGCAAGGTCCTCCTCGCCACCGTCAAGGGCGACGTCCACGACATCGGCAAGAACATCGTCGGGGTCGTGCTCGGCTGTAACAACTACGAGGTGATCGACCTCGGTGTCATGGTGTCCACCGACAAGATCCTCGACACCGCCATCAAGGAACGGGTGGACATCGTCGGGCTCTCCGGATTGATCACGCCGTCCCTCGACGAGATGCAGCATGTCGCCCGCGAGATGGAGCGGCGCGGGATGCGCCTGCCCCTGCTGGTCGGAGGCGCCACCACTTCCAAGGCCCACACCGCCGTCAAGATCGCGCCGGGTTATCGCGAACCCGTCGTGCACGTACTCGATGCCAGCCGCGCCGTGCCCGTCGTGTCCGCACTGCTGTCGTCCGAACAGAAGCCCGGCTTCGTCGCCCAACTGCGTCTCGACCAGGAATCCGCGCGCAATCAGCACGCCGGAAACCGCCGCAAGCTGCTGTCGCTGGAAGAGGCCCGGAACCGCGCGCCGCAGCTCACCTACGACGATCTTCCCCAGCCTTCCTTCCTCGGGCTTCGTTGCCTCGACACCGCCCCGGTGCTCCGCACGCCGGGCATGTCCGGTGCCGGCGACCACACCGCTCCGACCGAATCCATCCGGCTCGACGACCTGGTGCCGTTCATCGATTGGTCGCCGTTCTTCCATACCTGGGAATTGCGCGGACGCTTCCCCTCCATCCTCGATCACCCCAAGCACGGCGAGGAAGCGCGCAAGCTGTACGCCGACGCCCAGGCGCTCCTGAAGGAACTGGTGTCGCGCCGGCTTCTCCGGGCCCGCGCCGTGTACGGATTCTTCCCGGCCAACCGGGTTCCCGGAGTCGAGGATGTCGAGGTCTACACGGACGCCACCCGTTCCGCCGTCACCACGCGTCTCCACTTCCTCCGCCAGCAGATGCCGAAGGAAGACGGCAGCGGCAACTGGTCCCTCGCCGACTTCATCGCACCGAAGGCGTCCACGGGCCCGTCGCCGACGGATCACATCGGTGGCTTCGCCGTCACCACGGGCATCGGACTCAAGGAACTCGTCACGCGCTACAAGCAGGACCACGACGACTACAACGCCATCATGGCCGAGGCACTCGCGGATCGTCTCGCCGAGGCCTTCGCCGAGTACCTCCATCACCGCGTCCGCCGCGAGTGGGGCTACGGCAAGACCGAGAACCTCACCGTCGAACAGATCATCGAGGAACAGTACCGCGGCATCCGTCCGGCCCCGGGGTATCCCGCCTGCCCGGATCACACCGAGAAGCGCATCCTCTGGGAGTTGCTCGGAGCCGACCAACGCGCCGGCATCACCCTGACCGAGAGCTGCGCCATGTGGCCCGGGTCCAGCGTCAGCGGATTCTACTTTGGCCATCCGCAATCGCGTTTCTTCGGGGTCGACAAGCTCGACCGCGACCAGGTCGCCGATCTGGCCGGACGCAAGGGCATGCCCCTTCCCGAACTCGAACGCTGGCTCGGCCCGTGGCTGAACTACGACGTCTGAACGCGCCGCAGCCGGATTGAACAACCACGAAGCAACGGTCGCTACGTCCGGACGGTTTCCTTTCTTAACGTCGCGTCCGTCGCGCCGTGGTTGTGAATCACATCTCCTGTCCCAGCCGGATTGAACAACCACGACGCGACGGCAGCCACGTACGGACTGCTTCCCTTCTTTACGTGGTGTCCGTCGCGCCGTGGTTGTGAACCACGTCTCCTGTCCCAGCCGGATTGAACCTGTCCCAGCTGGATTGAACAACCACGACGCGACGGTAGCCACGTACGGACTGCTTCCTTTCTTCACGCCGCGTCCGTCGCGCCGTGGTTGTGAATCACGTCTCCCGCCCCTGCCGGCTTGAGCAACGACGACGGGACGGCAGCCACGTCCGGAGGGTTTCCTTTCCCTACGTGGTGTTCGTCGCGCCGTAGTTGTGAATCACGTCTCCCGCCCCTGCCGGTTTGAACAACAACGACGCGACGGTAGCCACGTCCGGACGGTTTCCCTTCCCTACGTGGTGTTCGTTGCGCCGTAGTTGTGAACCATGTCTCCCGCCGCGGTGAAACGGGATCCGCCCTTCCGCCTCACGGCGGCATCACCGTCAGATCGCCCTTGGTCAACGCGTAGCGCAGCACCGACGCCGGACTGGCCGAGAGTTCGATTTCGAGCTGCAACACCACCAACTCCACCGGCGAATCGTGTTGGAACGGGATGAACACGACCTTCTGCCTCTTCAACCAACGTTCCGTGGGGGCTCCCGGACGGGCGAGCGCGAGCAGGCCTTCCAGATCCGGACATCGGTAGGCGCTGTGGCCGGCCGCAAACTTCCGCATGCCATCGGTGAGCCGTTCGATGTACGCCGGAGATTCCATCTCGGCCTTCAACCCACGGGCCTTCCGGAGTGCCCGCCCCACCGGACCCATCATCATCCCCACCAGGATCCCGATGATCGCGAACACACAGAGCAGTTCGATCAGGGTGAATCCCGACGTGCCAGAAACCTGAGTTCTATCCACAGATGCCACAGATTTCACAGATAGAGGACCCGTCTCCGGCAATGGCGGCTGCATCTTGAGTTTGTTGTCGCGGTTGTAGGCCCGCTGTCCTCAGCGGGCGTATTCTCATCGCCTCCTGAGGGCAGGCAGCCTACAGCCATGGCCAACTCAGGCTGCAGCCGGCGATGGCGAACGAACCTGCGGGGCGAGATCGATTCTGTGCTTTGGGCACCGCCGAGTGCCTCCCCATCTGCGTACTCTGCGCCATCTGCGGATCAACAAGGGCGGACGCAACGCTCATCGCAGGGTGAGACCGAGAACTCCGCCGTCCGTCACGCATCCCGTGCCATCATCTCCGACGGACGCAGCGGATCGAAGGGATCTTCCAGCCACGGCACCGCCTCGCCCCGGACGAACGCGCGGAACGATTCTTCCGGCCGTGATTGAAACACCCGTTCCTCGCCGTCCCACGGCAACCACAACCGGTGCGCGTGCAACGCCTGGTTGGCCAGCAGCAGCCGCGCCTTGTGGGCGTCCGTCAGCCGGCGCTTCACGAAGTCCAGGTAGAGCGATTCGTCCCCGCCATACAGCTTCTCCCCCACCAAAGGATGTCCGAGATGGGCCATGTGGATCCGGATCTGATGTTTCCTTCCGGTGTCCAACCACAGGCGCACCACCGCGAACAATCCTTCCGCGCGTTCGAACCGTTGAACCACCCGGTACCGCGTCCGCGCCCACGCCCCGTCCGCCCGCACCCGATCCCGGATCGAGACCTCCGCCGACTCGTCCTTCCCCAGCCGCGCATCAATCGCCCCTTCGTCTTCCCGGGGATGTCCATGCACCAACGCGAGGTATTCCTTGGTCACCCAACCGCCCAGCCACAAGCGACGCAATTCCGCCGATGCCTCCGCCGTCTTGCCGAACACCATGACACCACTGGTCTCACGATCGAGGCGATGAACCATCTGCGGCTCCGCCTCCAACCCGAGATGCAATCGGATCCGCCCGATCAGGCTCGACGCCGCATCGCCCTTGGTCGGGTGACACACCAACCCCGCCGGCTTGTGCACCACCAGCAACGCCTCGTCCTCATGAATGACCCGGATCCAACCCACGGCGCCAGCGTACGGGGAGTGGACGCCGTGTTCCCAGCCCGGAGCCGTTCCGGAGGGACGAGTTCTCGGACGAGTTCCACGAGTCCCCATCTACTCCCAGCTTGTAGGCCCGCTGCCCTCAGCGGGCGCCTCCTCATGGCCACCCAACCCAGCCCCGGACGCCGGAGGCGTCCCGGATCGTAGCCGGCGGTCGAACGACCGCCGGTTTGCCCGTCCCCTCCGCCCATCGACCCCGGCGGGGTCGCGCATGCTCGGACACAGCCCCGCAGCTTTGCGCGCGGAGCCAAACGCTGCCCCGCAAACCGGATTCTCCCGCAGAGGCGCAGAGACGCAGAGAACCGCCCCTGACCCACGAACCTCGCGAAGCGCCCGACGAAGGCATTGTTCCAGTTCCATCCGATCTCCGCTCCTCCGCTTCTCCGCGGCCATCCCCCGCCAAATCCGGACGCCGGTTCATCAGGACAAAGGCGTTAACCTTGAACCCAAATGGCACTTCCTCCCATGCCCAACCGTTGATTCGAGGTGGCTTCACCGTTGACCACGAGTCTCAAGCGAGTCTCATTTGAGGCATGAAGACGTACATCATCAGCGAGGCCAAACCAAAGTTGGGTGCATTGGTCAAGCAGGCCGCCGCCGGCGAGACGATCTATCTTCTCAACGGCAAGGACATGGTCGCCCTTGTTCCGGCGCATCCGACGCACGACGTCCCCGCCTCCCTGGAGATTCCGGCGATCAACCAGCGGCTGGCGGCATCCGAAAGGACATCCGCCGCCCCTTGGACTCCGGGTGATGCCGGACGCCTCGCCAAACAGCTTCGTCGCCGAAAGCCTGGCCAATGATCCTGCTTCGCCGCGAGGGTTTCGTTTCGGCACTGCGGGACGGCCTTCTTTGGTACGCTGCACAGCAAGAGCACGGACCGAAGGCGGCCGAGCTCCTCGCGGAGCGTTTCGCAGCTGCCGTCGATCTCACCGTGGAAAGGATTAGTCGCCAGCCTGATTCTGGCGTGGTCTGGCAATACCGCCCGGGTTACCGGTTCGCCCTGGTCAAAAAGCCTTTTGACCGCTGGCTGATTTTCTATCGGCAGCCCGCCCCAGATTCCGTCGACCTGATCGACCTCCTCCGCGGCGAACGCGACCTATCCCGGCGGGTAAAATAGCGAAGGCAGGCGAACCGGCTCAGGCGTTGACCGGCCATGAACAACGGACTTCATCACGGAGAGGGTGGGGCTGTTTGTTGACGATTCAACGTCGATCCCGATGGCCGCTCCACGACGCTCCCGCGTCGAGGAATCCTCCTGTTCCCGGATCCGATCTCCGCTCCTCCGCTTCTCCGCGGCCATCCCCCGCCAAATCCGGACGCCGAAGGCGTCCCGGATCGTAGCCGGCGGTCGAACGACCGCCGGTTTGCCCGCCCCCTCCGCCCATCGACCCCCGCAGGGGTCGCGCGTGCTCAGACACCGACCCGCAGCTTTGCGCGCGGAGCCAAACGCTGCCCCGCAAACCGGATTCTCCCGCAGAGGCGCAGAGGCGCAGAGAACCGCCCCTGACCCACGAACCTCGCGAAGCGCCCGACGATGGCCCTTTTCCGGCTCCATCCGATCTCCGCTCCTCCGCTTCTCCGCGGCCATCCCCCGTCCGACCCGGACGCCGGAGGCGTCCCGGATCGTAGCCGGCGGTCGAACGACCGCCGGTTTGCCCGCCCCCTCCGCCCATCGACCCCGGCGGGGTCGCGCATGCTCGGACACCGCCCCGCAGCTTTGCGCGCGGAGCCAAACGCTGCCCCGCAAACCGGATTCTCCCGCAGAGACGCAGAGGCGCGGAGAAAGCCAGTACCGGCGGGCCGCCGGCACCCCCTGCCCCGCTTCCCGCCCGACTCCACTCTTGAGCGACCCCGGTGCCGGCTCCATCGTGCCCGCTTCATGGCGGAGTCCTCTTCCATCCTGCCCGGTGCCACCATCGGGATCCTCGGCAGCGGCCAGCTTGGCCGGATGCTGGCCATGGCGGCGCGCACGCTCGGCTACCATGTCCACGTCTATTCGCCCGACTCCAACTCTCCGGCCGGTCAGGTGGCGGATCGGGAGATCGTCGCGGCGTACGACGATCTGGATCGGGTCCGGGAGTTTGCCCGGGCGGTGGACGTGGTGACGTTCGAGTTCAAGAACGTTCCCTCCGCGACGTCCCGCGCGGCGGCGGAGGTGACACCGGTCCGGCCCGACGGCCACGTGCTGCACGTCACCCAACAGCGACTCCGCGAGAAGACGTTCCTTCAGGAGCACGGATTTCCGGTCACGCCGTTCCGGGCCATCCATTCGCTGGAAGACCTGGAGCTGGCCACGCGAGAGCTGGGACTGCCGGGCGTGCTGAAGACAGCGAGCTTCGGCTACGACGGAAAAGGGCAGCAGACGGTGCGCTCGGAGGAAGCCCTGCCGGGAGCCTACGACCTGCTCCGCGGTGCCGAGGGGATCTACGAGGCGTTCGTTGATTTCGAGAAGGAGATCAGTCTGGTGGCCGCGCGGACGGCGGACGGAGCGTTCTCGGCCTTCCCGGTGTTCGAGAACACCCATCATCATCACATCCTCGACGTCACCTTCGCGCCTGCCGCCATCCCCCCCGCGCTGGCCACCCAGGCCGAGAGCCTGGCCCGTGGCATTCTGGACGCGCTCGGGGTGGTGGGTCTGCTGACAGTCGAAATGTTCGTCACCCGCGACGGTCGGGTGGTGGTGAACGAACTCGCCCCGCGGACCCACAACTCCGGGCATCTCACCCTCGACGCCTGCATCACCAGCCAGTTCGAACAACAGGTCCGCGCCATCTGCGGGCTGCCTCTGGGTTCCACCGGCCTGCGCACTCCGGCGGCCATGGTGAATCTCCTGGGCGATGTCTGGTTCGACGCCGGGGGCACACCCGACTGGAGCGCCGCCCTGTCGGATCCGGACGTCCGCCTCCACCTGTACGGCAAGGCCGAGCCACGGCGCGCCCGCAAGATGGGACACCTGACGCTCTCCGCTCCGACCGTCGACGAGGCGATCCGGCGTGTGCGGATGGCCCGCGACCGACTGGTGCCGTCCCGTCACCGGTGACCCCTTTTGGAAACGCATCGATCCACGCCATGATGGACATTCCCCTTCGACTCACCCTTGCCGAACGTCAGGGCCTGACCGTGTATAGCCGGAGCCTGAGTGGTTATCCAGCGGTCGAGCGTGCCAAGATCACGGACTTCAGCGAACTCCGCCGAACGCTCCCCGACGAGGTGATCCATGCCAGCATCGCCGGCAAGCCGCCCTTCAAGGTGTCCCTGGAGCGGATCGCGGCAGACGTGTGGGAGGGAAGCTGCACCTGCATGGTCGTCACCAATTGCATCCACTGCGCCGCGGTGGCCGACCTTGCCCTCGGCGGCAGCCCGGGGATCCCCAGCCCCACGGCGACGGAAGCCAAACCGCTTCGTCCGCCGGCCCTGGCGAAGGTCGTCGGAGACCTCCTGGGTCGGGGCCTGATCGTCCCGGAAAGCTCGTATCTCCAACGGGTGGAATTCCAGTTCCTCCGCGCCCAGTCCCTGCGCTACGCCACGCTCCAGGATCTCACCGCCATCGTCTCATCGACCCAGAAGACGCTCAGCGCGTACGGCCATCAGACCATTGACGCCTGGCCCACGTTCCCGACCGACGCACTGCAGTACTGGCATGGGGTGGCCCGCATCGCCCGTCAGCGGGGCCTCCCGCTGCCGGACTTCATGGAACGCGCCGCCGAGTTGTCACCTCCGCCCAAGGCCTGGATCACCGCCTGGGAGAAGCAGGAGATCGATGACTGGATCAAGCGCCTGGAAGTCGCCGATCGCTCCCTTGAATTCGCCCGTCCGGCGGCGGAGAAGAAGCGGGAGTCGATCGAGTTCCGACTCGTCCTTGGCACCAAAAACCCGCGCATCGAGGTCCGCGTCGAAGGGACCATTGAGTGGCTGGTCAAGAGCAAGCGCCAGCTCGACACCCTGGCCGAGGAAACGGCCGAGGGCGAGATCGAGGTGGCGCCGGACTCCCAGGACTTCTGGAAGCCGATCCGACGCGTGATCGAGAACTCTTACCAATTCGAGCTTTCCTACGAACGGTCGCAGCCGATCGCCGTGATCCTGCCGGTCCTGTTCCAACGCGAACCCCTTCGCGCACGCATCCTCAACGAGGACCTCCAGCCCTTTGAGTATCCCTCGGAACCCCTCCGCTGGTCGGTCACCGCACCGTCCGAAGAGAACCCGAACTACCGCCTCGAACTGGTCCGCGCCGATGGCCTTCCGCTGCGGGACGTCCTCATCCGGGTGGACGGTCCACCGGCGTATGCCATCACCGCCACCCAGGTGTTCCGGGTTCCCCCGGTTCCCTCCGCCTTCTCGCCGGATCGCCCAACCGAGATTCCGGCCAAGGCCATCGAGACCGAGACCGGCCTGCGCCTCCTGTCGCGCATGGGTGCCCCCATTCCGGCGGAGCTTCAGGCGCTGACGGAGAACATCCCGTTGCATCTGCACCTCGAGTTCGAGGTTCAACCCCCGGACAACGCCTACAAGCCGGTTGAGCGGATCCGGATCGCCGTCTCCACCCGCTCGCCGGAGGGGAGGACGGTGGACACCTACGGCGAGGACGGTTGGAAGAAGGCCCGGTCGGCACCGAAGAAGCGCCGGATGATCACCTTCTACACGCGTGATCTCGTGCCGGAGCCGGACGAACTCCTCGAGCCGATCGGTGCGAAGTGGGACAACAACACGGCTCGGTTCGGCCTGAAGATCGTCCGGAGTTTCCCCGAGAACTTCGCCACCTGGATCCGCTCGCTGGATCCCTCGATCGAACTCACCCTGCCGGAGCTGCTCCAGTCCATCCTGGCCGATCCGGTGCAGGCCGAGGTCACCCTCACGGCCACGTCGACCGACGTGGACTGGTTCGATCTATCGGTGGGAATCACGGCGCAGAACACCGACCTGACCCAGGACGAACTCAACCTGCTGCTCAATGCCAAGGGCGGGTACGTGCGCCTGGGCGACAAGGGTTGGCGCCGTGCCGTCATCAACCTTTCCGCGGAAGACACCGAACAACTCGCGCACATCGGGCTCAACCCGCTCGATCTCTCCAAGGAACCCCAGCGGCTCCACGCGCTCCAACTGGCGGACAACGCCGCCGGAAAGCTGCTGCCCGAGGCCCAGTTCCAACTCATCCAGACACGCGCCTCGGAGATCAAGGCCCGCGTCACCCCGCCGGTTCCAGCCGAGATCCAGGCTTCGCTGCGTCCCTATCAGGTCGATGGATTCCACTTCCTGGCTTACCTGGCCGAGAACCGGTTTGGCGGGGTCCTGGCGGACGACATGGGCCTGGGCAAGACGTTGCAGACACTGGCGTGGATCGCCTGGCTCCGCGCCAACGTCCTGGCCCAGCCGGCCGGGGAGAAGGGGAGCGCGCCCGCCCCGTCCCGGATCCTGATCGTCTGCCCGAAGAGCGTCGCGCCCAACTGGCGTTCGGAAGCCACCCGTTTCCTCCCGGGACTGCGCGTGACCGTCTGGCAGGGGCAGGCAGCGGCCGACTTCCAGGAAATCCTCGCCACGACTGATGCGTTGGTCCTCAACTTCGCCCAATTGCGCGGGCTTCAGGATCACATCGCCTCCCAGCATTGGCTCGCGCTGATCATCGACGAGGCGCAGGCCATCAAGAATCCCGACTCCCAGACCGCGCAGTCGGCCCGGACGATCAAGGCGTCCCATCGCCTCGCGCTGAC
>CAMCFL010000017.1 GCA_945873715.1 Akkermansia muciniphila | reverse complement strand
ACAACCTCGACGACTGGTACGAGTTCCATCAGGCCGTCCTCAAGTAAGGCGCTTCGGGAAGTCCTCCCGCTGTCTGCGAGCACGTGGCAGTTCTGGCCGATCCGGCTGGGACTGCCGTGTGCTTTTTTGGATCCACCCCGGATCCGTCCCCAGCACGTCCTGATAGAGGAACAGGAGCGCATGGAGCGCCTGATTCTGGGTGGAGGCAGTCCCCTGCCCGTCGACCGCCAGATGGGACAGGAAACCGTTGATCTCCTCCTTCCCCATCTCCCGCGGATGGCGCTTCCCGTAGAAGACGATGTAACGGCGGATCCAGTGGATGTACGTCTGCTCGGTTCGCTAGGAGAAGTGGTGGAACCGCATCACTTCCTGACGCTGATCCCGAAGTCGGAGCTGGGGGTTTGGTCGGAACCCGTCGAGACGACGTCGGCCACGCCGCCGGGGATCCTCCCCGGATTGCAGCTTGCCAGCGTCGCCAGTCGTGCTACGCCCAGCCAGTCAGGCAAAACTCGGGAAACGGGCTGCTGTACCCAACCTGTTGGGCGAAGTTCTTCACTTCTTGCCATGAGGCTCCTGCGTCCAGAGAATGCTCGAACACTTCCATGAACGAAATCGAGACCCTCAGATATCAGCTCATGCGGAATGGCATCATTGGCTATTCTTACTCGGATTTGGAATATCTCTTGAAAGTAGCGAAGATTTGTGCGGCGCAAGGAGGCATTCCGCTTGCTGGAGTCGGAGCCGTTGGATTGGCCGGAGCAGGCTCCGTTATGATTCCTGTCGTCGGAGCAATACCCGGTTGGGTTGCTGGTGCACTAGCTGGTTTTGTGGGAGGCACAGTTACCTGCACGATGGGTCGCATGGCATTAAAGCCAGAGCTGGATCGCATTCTTTCGGATTAGTGTCGGGAGAGCGCAACAGTCCAACACCAAAGCCGAATAGATCGGGACGGGGATGGGCGTGGATCACGGGTGAGTGGCCACGCCGGTCTAATGAAGCCCCTCACAGCTGTGCCGAATCCAGTTGCTGGTAGGTGTCGCGCATCCAGGTCTTCACCCGCTGCCGCTCCATCAGACCGAGGCCGGTGGTGGCCTTGTCGGCGGCATTCTGCGCTGCCCAGAAGCTGCTGCTGGTGGCGTCGATCTTGTTGATGACGGTGTCGTGGAGGTGACGGAGGGTGATGACCCGGGCTCCGAGGGCGCGGGCCCGGTCCAGTTCGCCGGATTCACGCAGGATGGTGAAGTCGTCGCCGCGAATCTGGTTGAGGACGAGAACGTACTGGAGACGGCCTTCGAACCGGTCGAGCAGGCGCTTGAGCAGGTCGACGGAGTCCTTGCCGGCGTCCATCACGTGCCAGTAGTTCAACGTGAAACTTCCCTCGGCCGCCAGGTCGAGCACGCCCGACTCATCCATCCAGCGCACGAGCGGATCGTGGGTCTGGGCGGCCAGATCGACGAGGACCCGACGCTCTGGTTGATCGACCGCGGCCTCGACGATGGCATCCAGGGTCTCGTAGCGATCGACGAGCACCGGGGAGGCGAAGCCCGAGTAGAACCGCATCAGGGCACCGTGGGAGCGGTCGGAGTCGAATCCCAGGAAGGGCAGTTGGCGATCAATGAGGTACTGGGCGAGCACGCGGGCGACGAGGGATTTTCCGACCCCGCCTTTTTCGCCGCCGATAAAATGGATATTGGCCATCGGACCTTGGTTTAGCAGTTGGGTGGGGATTTCGTGAGATGAATGTTTTTTGTGGAGGTTTGCGGGCACGTTCATGAGGCGCCCGCCGCCGTCGGCAATGAGAAACCGCCCGCTGATGGCAGCGGGCCTACAAGTGGGCCAGGAAACTCATGACACACCCGTTTGCAAACGAGCCTGTGGCGCTGCCTTGCCCTGAGGGCTTCGGATTTGGCATAACCTCGCCCGATGCATTCGTTTCGTTATGTCGGGAAGGAGCTTTTCTGTGAGGAAGTGGCGCTGTCGGCGCTGGTGAAGAAGCACGGGACACCGCTGTACGTCTACTCGGACGCGACCCTGACCGATCACTACACGAAGCTGGATCAGGCGTTGGCGCCGTTGGATCACCTGATCTGCTTCGCGATGAAGTCCAATTCGAACCTGGCCGTGATCCGGACCCTGGCGGGACTGGGCAGCGGGTTCGATGTCGTCAGCGCCGGCGAGTTGGCCCGAACGATTGCCGCGGGGGGCGATCCTTCGAAGTGTGTCTTCGCCGGGGTGGGCAAGACCGAGGAAGAGATCGGTTACGCGCTAAAGCAGGGCATCTACAGCTTCAACGTCGAGTCGGAGGCGGAACTCCAGCGGATCTCGAAGGTCGCGGTGCGGCTGAAGAAGATCGCTCCGATTGCCGTTCGGGTGAATCCGAACATCGACGCGCACACCCACGCCAAGATCACGACGGGGACCTACGAGAACAAGTTTGGCATCGCCTTCGAAGACATCGAGAAGGTCTATGCCCGCGCGGCCAAGTTGCCGAACCTGCGGTTGCGTGGACTCCAGATGCATATCGGGTCGCAGTTGACCGACGTCGCCCCCTTCCGGCAGGCGGTGGAGAAGGTGGCGCCGTTGGTGGAACGGTTGAGCCTCCGCCATGGCTTCGATTTCTTCAGTGTCGGTGGCGGCATCGGGATCGTCTATCAGGACGCGCTGGCGAGTGGCAGGGCCGCCTGGTGGTCCAGTCCGACGGGCAAGGCGATCCTCACGCCGGCGACCTATGCCGCGGCACTGGTCCCGCTGTTGAAGCCGCTGGGACTGAAGATCCTGCTCGAACCCGGCCGTTTCCTTACCGGCAATTCCGGCGTCCTGGTCACCCGCGTCGAGTACATCAAGCGGACCGGGAAGAAGAACTTTGTGATCGTCGATGCCGCGATGAACGACCTGATCCGGCCGGCGTTTTACGACAGTTACCACGAGATCGTTCCCCTCGTGAAGAAGGGCGGGGCGACCGTTTCATCCGATGTGGTCGGACCGATCTGTGAGTCGGGCGATTACTTCGCCAAGGATCGGCAGTTGCCCAAGGTGGGCGAAGGCGATCATCTGGCGCTTCTGAGTGCCGGTGCCTACGGCTCGGTCATGGGATCGAACTACAACTCCCGCGGACTCGCGGCCGAGGTCTTGGTGAAGGGGAAGAAGTCGGCGCTGGTGCGTCGACGCCAGGAGTTGGCGGAGATCTGGTCGCACGAGGCGACAGCACCCTGGCAGAAGTAGGGGATCGTCCGTGGCACGGCCTCCAGACGGCGGCCTGGGATTCGCCGTCCGGGGCAACCCGGACGGACGCTGCTGTTCCTGTTACGATCGGGCGCGATCCTTGGGAAGGCGTCCGAGGATTGCATTGGGCTGATGGGTCTGACTTCGCATATCAAGTGGGGCGAAGGAGACCCAATGATGAAGGCAACGCAGGAGATCCTCTGGCAAAAGTTGGCGGCTCACCCGTTTGGACCACCGGGATCGGAGCTGGGATTTGGCAGGCGACTGGCCCGGGAGAATGGCTGGACCGCAGGGTACGCCAACCGGGTGTTGGAAGAGTACCGGCGCTTCCTGTTTCTGGCCGCCAGGGCGGGGCACCCGGTCACGCCCAGCGACGCCGTGGATCAGGCCTGGCATCTGCATCTGGTCTACACCGACGAGTACTGGAATGTCCTGTGCCGGGAAGTCCTCGGGTTTCCGCTGCATCACGGACCCACGCGAGGGGGCAGTCAGGAGCAGGCCAAGTACACCGATTGGTACGCCCGTACGCTGACCAGCTATCGGGAGTGGTTTGATGCGGATCCTCCGGCCGACGTATGGCCTGGTCCGGAGGAGCGCTTCGAGGGGGGCGGGGCCTTCCGCCGGGTCAACCTGCGTCGGGTGTGGTTGGTCCCCAAGCCGGACGCCGCGGTGCTCTGGCGCTGGTGCGCCGGAGGAATGGGGCTGTCGGCCCTGACGGGTTGCACGGCACTGGCTGCGATTGAGTGGAACGTCTTCGACTGGATGGGCGGACCGTTCCTCGCCTTGTACGGGGTGGTCATGGCCCTGGCATTGGGAGTCCTGTGGGTGACGCGTCAGATCCGAGGCCAGGGGCGGGCCGTGGGAACCGTGGAGGACGAGAATCCCTATGCCGTCGCAGGCCTTGCTGGAGGCGGCAGTTCGGTGGTCAGCGCGGGCATTGCGGCCCTGGCGGCAAGGGGGCTGATCGAGGCCCATCATGCGACACCCAACTGGGTGGGACGCCGCAAGGACGCCGAACCGATGGAGGTGTCTCGGGTGGAAGAGGCGCTTCTGGCGGCGATGCCGGACCATGGCGAGGTTCAGCTTGGGGATCTCCGCAGGAAGGTGAAGCCGCTCCTGGCGGAGGTTCGGCAGGAAGTTCGCCAGCGCGGATGGGAACCCAGCCCGGCTCAGCGGATCAGGCGCATTTTTCTCCGCGTCGGGATCGTTCTCACGGTAGTGGCACTGGGCCTGATCAAGATCGCCATTGGCACGTACCGGGATCGTCCGGTGGGCTTCCTGATCGGATTGGTCGCGTTGACGTGCGTGGGCGGATTGATTCTGGCCTTCCGGGTCCGTCGTCGGACGAGGGCGGGAGAAGAGGCCCTCACCCGGCTGCGGCTGCATCAGGCCGAAATGCGGACCACGCTGCGCGGTCCCACTCCGGACCCGGACTGGACGGTGCCGATGTTCATCGCCCTTGCCGGTGGTTCGGCTCTGGCGGGGACCACTTTGGCGCGTTGGCAGCCGACCCTCCAACCGGCTCCCCGGCGTGAAGCTGCCGGCAGCGATGCGGATGGCTGCGGCACGTCCAGTTGGAGCGACGACAGCGAGGGTTCCGGCTCCGGCTCCGATGGGGGTGGCTCCGATGGGGGTGGCGACGGAGGGAGTGGCTGTGGGGGCTGCGGCGGCGGGGGCGGCGATTGAACTGGCTCAATGCTCCCGGTGGAGCAGGTAGTGCGCGAGGGCTTCCAGGGCGATCGCGCGGCCCTTGAAAGGCTTGAGGGCATCGAACGCCCGTTTGGTCAGTTGGGCGGCGATCTTGCGGGATTTGTCGAGGCCGACCAGGCGCGGGTAGGTGGCCTTCTGGGCGGCGACATCCTTGCCGGCGGTCTTGCCCAGTTTCTCGGTGGTCTGGGTGACATCAAGGATGTCGTCGATGACCTGGAAGGCGAGGCCCACGTTGTAGCCGAAATCCGTCAGGGCCTTGAGTTGGGCGGGGGTGCAGTTGGCACTCATCCCGCCGAGGCGGACCGAGGCGCAGAGCAGGGCGGAGGTCTTGCGTTCGTGGATGTACTTGAGTTCCGCCACCGACAGGTCGCGGCCTTCGCCTTCCAGGTCGGCGACCTGTCCGGCGATGAGTTGGAGCGAGCCCGACGCACGTGCGATTTCGAGGACGAGGTCGCGGTGGGAGTAGCGGGGCCAGGCGTCGCAACCGGCGGCGATCTCGAAGGCCTGGGTCAGCAGGGCATCCCCGGCGAGGACGGCGATGCCTTCCCCGAAGACCTTGTGATTGGTTGGTTTTCCCCGACGGAAATCGTCGTTGTCCATGGCAGGCAGGTCGTCATGGATCAGCGAATAGGTGTGGATGCATTCAATGGCGCAGGCCAGCGGGAGGGCGGGCTTGATCCCGCCGCCACAGGCCTCGGCCGCCGCCAGGAGCAAGGCGGGGCGCATGCGTTTGCCGCCGGCAAAGATCGAGTAACGCATCGCCTTGTGGATGGTTGCGGGCCGGGTGGTGGCCTTCGGAAGCAAACGGTTCAAGGCGGCGTCCACCTCCCGTGAGCGGTGTTGGACCCAGTCGTTGAGTTGGAACTCCGGAGTGCGAGCGGTGGACATGTCGGTGATTTGTACGGATTCGACCCGGATCGGGGCAAGCCGGGGTTGTGCAACGGGTCAATTCGAGTGCATCCTGGGTTGGTTGGCTCGATGGTAGGCCCGCTGCCCTCAGCGGGCGCTTTCACATCGCCGCATGAGGGTAGGCGGCCTACATCCACAACAAACTCAAGATGCACCCGGCCAATTCGCGTCAGAAAGCCCACCCATGAGTGGGAAGTCAGCCAAGGTGGCGGCGATGCTGGTCGGGATCGAATCTGGCCCTTGGGATCGGCGGTACGTGGGTTGGTTCGAATGCTTCAACCGGGGGGAGTACTACGAAGCCCATGACGTGCTGGAAGATCTCTGGTTGGAGGGAGGCAAGGCCGGAGCGAATTACGCCTTTCACAAGGGACTCATCCAGTTCGCCGGAGCGTTTGTCCACCTCCAGAAGGGGCGACTCGGCCCTGCCGTGGCGCTGTTCCGTCTGGCGGAGGCCAATCTTCAGCGTTACCCGTCGCGCCACGACGGAGTGGACCTGGGGACGATCCTCCAAAGTTTGACCGACTGGCGGGAGGCGGTGGAGGTAAGAGTCGGCGTGAACCCATTGGGGCAACGTCCCCCACCCCTTGTGGAGAGGCCGGAGATCTAGAGCGGAAATGCAAAAACGGACGGCACCCGAAGGTGACGTCCGTCTGAGGCTTCCAGATTTCCGGAATGAGGCCTAGCGGCGGGTGCGGCGCCAGACACCGAAGCCGACGAGCGCGACACCCGCCATGGCGGCGTAGGTTTCGGGCTCGGGAACGGGCGTCAGCAGCAACTGGCCGCGGATTTCACCGCCGGGGAAGTTGACGTTGTGGATGTTGACGTACCAGTCCTCGGCGAGCAATTGGGCCGGCATCGGGGCACCCAAGGGGGAGAAGTTAGCAGCCATGGCCCCTGAGGTGGAATTGGGGGGAATCAGGGTCACGGGAAGAACGATCGGGCCCGCAACGCCGGGATCGCCGAAGTGGATATGGGCCTCCGTTGCTGCGGACGTGAGACCGGAGTAGGTGCCGCCGAAGCTGAACTGACCCGTGACACTGTCATAAGTAGCCGAGGCAGTGCCCACGGCGGTGCTGAGGTTCGGGGTCGCTTCCTGACCACCGGTAAGGGTAGCAGTGAAATTGAAGATCGCGGCCTGACCGGTCAGAGCAGCAGCGAGCACAGCGGCTGCCAGAAGAGATGTCTTTTTCATTCGGAATCTTGGTTTTGAAGATGCGCTACAAAGCTTTCTGTTGGGATTAAGGCCCGCAAGGTGGCTCTTGGTCAATGCCTATTTTTGGTTGCGATCCATGGGCCGCAGTTCAGGTCGATCCTGTCGGTAGGTCGCCTGTCCTCGGGCGGCGATGAGGAAACGCCCGCTGAGTCCAGCGGGCCTGCCACCGTGACCAGAAACTCACGATGCACGTGTCCGCGCGGTTGCTCCCTTGAAGCCCCCATTTGCCACCGGCCCGAACCCGGTGGAGGGTGCTCGCCATGGAAGTGACCAAGACGGAAGTCGTGCTGGATGCGTTGAAGTGGCGGTATGCGACCAAGAAGTTCGACGTGGGTCGTACGATTCCCGAGGAAACGTGGTCGGCACTGGAAGAATCGATGGTCCTGACGCCCTCCAGCTATGGTTTGCAGCCCTGGCAGTTCCTGGTGGTGACGGATGCGGACGTCCGTCGTTCCCTGGTGCCGCATTCGTGGAACCAGCCTCAACCGGCGGATTGTTCCCATTTCGTGGTGTTCGCCGCGAAGACATCGGTCGACGAAGCCTTCGTGGACCGGTTCATCGCCAGAACGGCTGAAATCAGGGGCATTTCGCCTGGGGTTCTCGGGGCTTACCGCAACCTGATGGTAGGTGACCTTGTCCGGGGCGCCCGCGCGGCGCAGGTGGCGGAATGGGCGGCACGCCAAGCCTACCTCGCGCTGGGCCAGTTCATGGCTTCCGCCGCTTTGGTGGGGATCGATACCTGTCCGATGGAAGGAATCGTCCCGGCGGAATACGACCGGTTGCTGGGTTTGGAAGGCAGCGGGTTCACCACGGTGGTGGCGTGTGCGGCCGGTTATCGGGCGGAGGCGGACAAATACGCCAGAGCACCGAAGGTTCGGTACCCGGCGTCGGAAGTGGTCCGCAGGATCTGATCAGGAACCCGAGCCTATTTTTTGACTTCAGCGGCGGTTTTGATGCGGTCGATCTCTTCCTTGAGGCGGGCGATCTCCGGGGTTCGCACGAGGTCGCGGGCCAGTTGGAGTTGGCGTTCGCGGAAGGGGATGGAATCGCGGTAGTCCTCCCGGAATCGTTCCACTTCCGCCAAGGTATCCAGGGCTTCATCGCGTCGGAGGCTGAGGGCCTGCCATTCGGCAAGGTTCAGGAGCAGTCGGAGACGCTGCTGCGGGGAGGGAGAGAGGGCGAGGGCATTGCTCGCCCAGGAAACAGCGGACCGGAACTGGCTGGCATCGGCGAAC
Organism: Akkermansia muciniphila; assembly: GCA_945873715.1. Classification (GTDB taxonomy): domain Bacteria; phylum Verrucomicrobiota; class Verrucomicrobiia; order Limisphaerales; family UBA9464; genus UBA6176. Next base: position 7,100 of record CAMCFL010000017.1, on the reverse strand, counting down.
AGCGACGCCACCTTTTCCGCCAGGACCGGGCTGTTGGTGGTGAGGGGGAAATTGACCAGGGCATCCCGGATTTCCGAAGGTTTACCGTTTTGGCTCAAGATGACATTGGCCTTGCGAAGGACGGTCCATTGGAGGTTGGGGCTCCGGTTGGCGACCTGGGATGCCTCCTGTCGGGTGAGATCCCGTTGGAACGGAGCGAAGAGCGGATCCCCGATGAACAGATTGACCCACGACAGCCACTGCTGGGAGGAGAGCGCTGCCTCCCCGACGGTGTAACCACCTGCCGCGAGCAGTTCCATGACCACATGCGGGTTCGGGGTGAAGTCGAGGTACGGTTCGGCGATCGAGCCAAAGGTGACCGTCGCCCCCTTGGCCAGAAGGGGCCCGAGCCAGCGCATGCTCGAGTCCCGTGGCGACTGGCCATTGTAGGAGTGGAGATGGTAGGCGATCGCTCCGGGCATGAACTCGACTTCGGGACGGCTGAAGGGGCCATCCGCATTTTGGGTGTACCAGCCGATGTACACGCCGACCTGGGACAGCGGGAAGTTGGAGGGGAGGGTGTCGGGACGATTGTCCACGTAGGTGGAGAGGCCCACCCGCCGGCAGACCGACGCGGCGTTGGTCATCCACTCGTCACCGATGCGGTAACCACCGGAGGTGATGTTGCGAAGGTCGATGTAGGCGTTGCCGGAAAAGCCGTTGGTCTCGCAGAACAAGGCCTTGTCGATCAAGCCGCGGGCAATCGCGGGAGTGGGTCCATCGATGCGCCCAACCATCAGGACGCCGTTGGTGGGATGGAACTGGCTGCGTTCGCTCTTGGAATACAGGGGATTGGGCAGGCCAGCCACCAGCGGGTAACTGCCGGCTGCCGGCAGCAGCATCAGTTCGGAATCGACCGATGCGTCGTTCCGGCGGAGCGGGCCCGGAAAGTTGGTGGCCAGGTTGCCCAGCAGTCGCGGTTCGTTCGCGATGCCATAGGGAATGCCCCAGCAGAGGACGAGATACCGGACGCTGGCGGAGGTGCAGCGGATGGCGGGTCCGCCGGCGTGGTGAAGGTTTGTTTTGGAGATGAAGTTGGTGAACGACATCAGCCCGCGCTTCGACAGTTCTTCCAGCAACGGTTGCTGGATCTGGGAGACGTACTCATCCCGGGTGAGCGCATTTTCCGAGCTGACCGTCAGGGCGATCCAGTGGGACTCGGGAACGTTGCGAGCCCGGGCATAATGCTCCGCCACCCCCCGGGACTCACCATTGCCCTTGGCATAGACCAGGACGACCTCGCTCCCGTCGACGGCCAGCAGGGTCGACGTGGCCATGGCCGCAGCCAGCAGCAGTCCGGCGCCGCGGAGCCATCGGGCAAGGAGGCGCTGGAACGCGCGGACCGGATCAGACCGAGGGAAATCGCTGGCGTACATGCTCACGGAGTATGGCGTAGGTTTCGTCCGGTGTCTGGCAAGTGTTGTCGACGCGCAGGGCATCCAGCGCCGGGTACAGGGCACCTTTGCGGCGGGTGGCGTCCATCGCATCGCGGGTGGCCCCGATGCTTTCGATATTGCCCCGCCCGGCCAGGCGCGCCTGGCGGACGCTTTCGTCCGCCTCAAGAAAGATCTTCACCGAAGCGAGGGGGAAGACCTCGGTGCCGATGTCCCGTCCCTCCATGACCAGCGGCCCGAATCGCGAACAGTCCCGCTGCCGGTCCACCATCCAATCGCGCACCTTGGAAATCTGGGCGATGAAGGGGACGGCCTTTTCCACCTTGTCGGAGCGGATCTCGGTCGCGGGAAAATAGCCGTTCACGTGGAGCCAGGCCTGCCCGTCGATGACGCGCATCTCGGCCTTCCACCGGCGCATCAACTTGACGATCGCGAGGTCATCGGCATCGGACATCGGCTTCTGGCAACGCAGGCCGCTCTGGAGCGCCCACCAGGCCAGGGTGCGGAACATCGCCCCCGAATCCACGTAGATGCAGCCGAACTCGGCGGCGAGCCGACGCGAGAGGGTTCCTTTACCCGACGCGCTGGGGCCATCGATGGTGATGACCCGTGGGAGGCGAAGCCGGCCGTCTGCCGAGGCGGCGGGCGCAGCCGCCTTCAGTCGGCGTGAAGTTCTTCCAACGCCAGCACCCGTCCGCTTCCCGGCTCCCGGATTCGGGCGCCGATCCCCTCCGGAACCCGTGCCGCCAGCTTCTGGAAGAAGTTCGGGAAGGTCTTTTTGACGCATGCCGGGTTTCTGATTTTCAGACCGGGGACTTGCAAGCCCAGAGTCGCGAAACACATCGCCATTCGATGGTCCTGGTAGGTTTCGATCTCGGCTCCGTGGAGCGGGCCGGGGAAGACGGTCAGGGTTTCCCCTTCCTCCTCGATCCGCGCGCCGCACTTGGAAAGCTCGGTCCGGAGGGCCCGGACCCTTTCGCATTCCTGGACCCGTAGGCGGCCCAATTCGGTGAAGCGTACCGGGTAGCCGGCGAATGGGGCCAGCACGATGGCGGTCATGATCGAGTCGCCCAGGTCCGCCTCCCGGGACACGACGGCGGGCAGCGGGAGATAGCGGGGGAACCGCGCGTCCACCTGCCAACCCGAGGTGGGCCATCCGCTGACCGGCAATTCCGAGGCGGGCGCAGGCCGGCCGCCTCGCATCAGCCAGTCCGCCGCCCAGAAATAGCTTCCGCTCGAAGCGTCGGGCTCGATCTCGAAGTCGCCTCCCCCCCGCGGGAAGGCGTCGGTGAGCCGGGAAGTCATGGCCACGTAGGGGGCGTCATCCAGATCGCCCGTGCCCGCGAGGTCCACCTGCCACCCCGCCGTGGGAGCCGTCAGCAGCAGGGCCGAGGCGAATTGCGAACTCTCGCTGATGCTCACCGAACAGCGACCCGGCCGAGGCCCGGCTGCACCCTCGATCACCGCGGGAAGTCGGCCGGAGGCCGATTCGACCCGGTATCCCAACTGGCGGAGGGCATCCAGCAGGGCCGCCTGGGGGCGCTCATGCATTCGGGGGACACCGCTGAGCCGGAATGATCCTTCACCCAGGCAGACAAAGGCCGCCAGAAATCGGGCCGCTGTTCCGGCATTGCCCACATGCAGCTCCAGCGGAGCGGTCGCAGTCCCGCCCCGCGGAATGATCCCACCCAGGCCGACGACCCGGATGGTCCGGTTTGCCGGCTCGCCCGGGTCCGGATCCACGGTGACTTCAAACCCGAGTTTTCGCAGGCACTCCACCATGACCTGGGTGTCTTCGCTCCAGAGTGCCCCTCGAAGGGTCGCCGGGCCCCGGGCGAGCGCCGCCAGGATCAGGGCCCGGTTGGTGATGCTCTTGGATCCCGGGATGGTCACCCGAAGGGCTTGGGGGCGCGGGACGGGTTCGATTTCGATCAGGGAGGGCAGGGGCATGGGACGTGACAACTCGAAAGGGCCAGTATCAGGGGCGGGATCCATTTTCAGGACCCGGATTGCAGAATCCTCGGAGCCACGCATCGCGGCGTTCACGGGCCTCTTGCAGGAACTCGCCGATCGCGCCGGCGTTCTCTCCTGCCAACGCCGCATCAAAGCGTGCCAATTCCGCTGACCAGGCCCGGAGGGCCTCGCGCAGCGCCTCGCGGTTGGACAGGGCGATGTCGCGCCACATCTCCGGGGAACCACTTGCGAGTCGGGTGGTGTCGCGAAACCCGGTCGCGCACAGGTCCGAAAGTCCCGCCGGCTGCTCCGGGCCGAGCACATGATGCGCGAGCACGCTGGCCAGCACCTGCGGCAGATGGCTCGACCGGGCTACCCATTGGTCATGCTGTTCCGGTGACAGTTCCAGCGTCCGCGCGCCCACCGCCCGCCAGAGCGCGTGCACTTTCAAGACGGCCTCCGGCAAACTCTTCGCTGTCGGCGTGATCACGCAACGGGCGTGTCGATACAGGTCCGCCCGCGACGCGAGCACCCCGGTCTGTTCGGAACCGGCCATGGGATGGCTCCCGATGAACGAAGCGGGTGAGGATTCAAAGAGGGGTTCCAGTTCACGAACCACCGAGGCCTTGGTCGATCCGACGTCGCTGACCACGGTCCCAGGGGAAAGGTGGGGAAGGCAGAGGCGCGCGAGCGGACCCATCTGCCCGACGGGGGTGCAGAGGAGGACGATCTCCGCGTTCTGGACGACCGCGGCCAGGTCGGTGGAGGCGGAGTCGACGGCGCCGATCTGAAGGCATTCCTCGACGGTTGCCGGACGGCGGGCGTAGCCGGCGACGCAGGACGCAAGGCGACCTTCCCGGAGGGCTCTGCCGAGGGAGCCTCCGAGCAAGCCCATGCCGACGATGGCGACCTTGTTGAACTGCACGGAGGACGACGGTAGGGGACGGGTGGGTCAAGATTCCAGAGATGAGTTGCCGCGAGTAGAGGAAGGGTGCGTGGGGTGCATCCTGGGTTGGTCATGGATGTAGGCCGCCTGCCCTCGGGCGGCGATGTGAAAGCGCCCGCTGGGGGCATCGGGCCTACATTGGTGAAAACCAACTCAAGAGGCACCCCGGTGTGTTGGAGGGAGAAGTTTTGGTTCCCACATTGGACAAGGGCATGTCAAAGTCGGGGATCCTGATGGTACGCATACGTATCTTTGCTGTCGCCTCGCTCGTCGCCCTCGCCGGCGCCTGCTCGCGGCCCGGGCCCGAGGCACCCAGGCCGGCCCCGCCGCAGTCCGTCCAGATCGTTCGCGTCCTCCAGAAGCCACTCGAACGGTTCATCACGGTTTCCGGTTCGCTCTTCGCCCAGGAACAGACCCCCATCAGTGCCCGCGTCGCCGGGCGGGTCCATCGATTGCCCGCCGACCTCGGCTCGCGGGTCCGCGCGGGTGACCTTCTGGCGGAAATGGAGCCGCGCGATTACGAACTGCGCGTCCAGCAGTCGCGGGCACTCCTGGGCCAGGCGAGGGCCCGCCTGGGTCTTCCATTGGAGGGCGACGAGGAGCAGGTGGACCTGGAAGGAACCAGCCTCGTGAAGGAGGCGCAGGCAATCCTCGCGCAGGCCCGCGGTGATCAAGAGCGATTGAGGGAGCTTTTCCGACAGGGGATTGCCTCGACCTCGGAGCTCGAGGGTTCCAACGCCAGTTTTGCCGTCGCCCAGAGCCGACTGACCGACGCCCTGGAAGAAGCGCGGACCCGCGCGGCGGTTCTCCAGCAACGGCGGGCTGAGTATGAGTTGGCGCGGAAGCAACTGGCGGACACGCGGATCACCGCCCCGTTCGCCGGGATCATCTCCGAGCGTCGGGCGAGTCTGGGCCAGCACCTGGAGGTGGGGGCATCGCTTTTCACGCTGGTGCAGGCGGACCCGCTCCGTCTCCGGGTCGAGGTTCCAGAGCGCGATGCACCGCGGGTGGCTGCGGGCCAGGCGGTGCGCCTTCGATTGACGGGGGATACCAACGTCCATGCCGGGACGGTCCGACGCCTGAGTCCATCGCTGCTGGAATCGAGCCGGATGCTCGTGGTCGAGGCCGATGTCCCGGCGAGTGGATCCCTTCGTCCCGGGGCCTTCGCCCGTGCGGAGATCGTGGTGGAATCCGGTCACCTGGCGTTGACGGTGCCGCCGGAGGCCGTGGTGACCTTTGCCGGGGTGGAAAAAGTGTTCCTTCAGGAAGACGGCAAGGCGCTGGAGCGCCGCGTCACCACCGGGGATCGTGGAACCGGGTGGGTGGAGGTGATCGCCGGATTGAAGATCGGCGACCGGGTCATCCGCACGCCGGCGGGGTTGGTCAATGGCCGGGCGATCCAGGTGTCCGAGCCCGCGCCGACCACGGGTTCCTGACCTCCAAGTCCCATGCAAACCCTTGCGGAAATCTGCATCCGCCGCCCGATCTTCGCCCTGATGCTGATCCTGGCGTTGGTGGTGGCAGGAGGGGTTGGCTACGTGCGACTCAACGTGGACCGTTCGCCGTCGGTCGAATTGCCGACGGTTTTCGTCAGCACCGTGCTGCCCGGGGCCTCGCCGGTGGAGGTGGAATCCCTGGTGACCCAGCGCCTGGAGCAGAATCTGAACACGCTGGAGGGGATCAATGAGATGCGATCCATCTCCAGCCTGGGCCGGTCGTTCGTCATCCTGACCTTCAAGCTTCATCGCGATCCGAACACGGCGGCGGAGGATGTCCGCAATCGGGTCGCCGCCACTCTCGGCGAGTTGCCGGCCGACATCGATCCGCCCCTGGTGTCAAAGTTTGATGTCGATTCGGCTCCGGTCATGACGCTTGCGATGTCGGGCGATCGTCCGGTGCGTGAATTGACGGAACTGGCCGAGCGCCTCGTGAAACAAACGCTCGAACGGGCCGAGGGTGTGGGCGAAGTCGAGGTGTTTGGCGGGCTGACCCGGACGATCAACATCTGGCTCGATGCGGATCGGCTGGCGGCCTACCGCCTTTCGGTCACCGAGATCCGCAACGCCATCGCCCGGCAGAATGCCACGATTCCGGGTGGCAACGTCACCGGGCCGCTCCAGGAGCGGACGCTGCGCACCGTCGGGCGGGTCGCGGATCCGCGGGGTTTCGACGACCTGGTGGTTGCCACCCGTGACGGACGTGCCATCCGGATCCGTGACGTCGGACGCACGGAGGATGGCACGCGGGAACAGAGGACCACGGCGCGGCTCAACGGCCGTCCCTGCGTGCAGATGGAGGTCCGCAAACAATCCGGAGCCAACACGGTGGCGGCGATTGAGGCGATCAAGGCCCGGCTGCCCGAAGTGCTGGCGCAGCTTCCGTCCGACGTGAAGTTCGAGGTCATCCGCGATCAGTCGCGCTACATCCGCGAGGCGCTGGGCGAGATCCGGCTGCATCTGGTGCTGGGCAGTGTCCTTGCGAGCCTGGTGGTGCTGGCCTTCATGCGGAGTTGGCGCGCCACCGTCATTGCGGCGGTGGCCATTCCGGCCTCGGTGATCGCCACCTTCGGGATGATGTGGCTGCTCAAGTTCACCCTCAACAGCGTCACGATGCTCGCCCTCGTCCTCATGGTCGGAATCGTGATCGACGATGCCATCGTGGTCCTGGAAAACATCTTTCGCTGGGTGGAAGAAAAGAAGGTGTCGGCGGCCGAGGCAGCCCGAGGGGCCACGGCTGAGATCGGGCTGGCCGTGATGGCGACCACCTTC
>CAMCFL010000016.1 GCA_945873715.1 Akkermansia muciniphila | reverse complement strand
GACCGCAACGCCGCGTCCATCACGGACTGCGTCCGCGCCCCATCATGAAAGGTCACCGAACACGACCGTTGTTCCCGGATGGCGTTGATGAATTCCACCGCCTGATCGTATCGGAACGACACCAACGGATCCCCGACGCCCGGATCACGCGGGGACCCCGGCCACACCCAGAACTCGGGCGGAACCGCCAGCTTCTCGAGGCCCGGCCCGCCCCTCTTGCCGTGCAACAGCTCGTTCCAACGTCCGGTGGTGAATTCAAAAGTCGCTTCGCTCCCGTTGATCTCCACGTAGTCGAGCGAGCGCCATGATTCATTCCGGCCCGATGCCAGTTTCGAACTCTCCAGCACTCCACTCGCCCCGCCCTCAAACTCGGCCAGGATCGCCACCCAATCCTCGGTGTCATTCGGCGCGCCGTCCCGCATCGGTGTCAGGTTCATCACGTTCGCCACCAACCGTCGCATCGGGCCAATCAACTGGTGCGCGAAATCGATCCGGTGCGACAGCATGTCCCCGAGTTCTCCCGTTCCCGCCAGCCGCTTCTGCTGACGCCAGCCGAGGTTGCGCGTTCCCCAGTCCTGCAGCCGGCACGACCGATAATGGTACGGCCGGCCCAGGTCGCCCTGTGCAATCAGATGCCGCAGGTAACGCATCGCCGGCACGAACTGGTAGGTGAACGCCGTCATGTGACGCACTCCGGCGCGGTCCGCCTCAGTCGCCATCGCCCGCGCATCCGCGGCGTTCAAGGCAATCGGTTTCTCGCACAGGATGTGTTTCCCCGTCCGCGCCGCCGCGATGGCAATGTCGGGGTGAAGGAAGTTGGGCGTCGCAATGATCACCGCGTGGACATCATCGCGCTTCACGATGTCCTCCCAGTGGGTCGAGACCACCGGCGCTCCGGTCGTGACCCGGGCCGCCTCCAGGGTCACCGGGTTGGCATCGCACAGCGCGTGGACCCGGACGTCCCGGCACAGGGCCAGCCCGGGCAGATGATTCTGCAGGGCAATGCCACCCGTACCGATGAGGGCGATGTTCAACGTGCTCATGTGGAAGGCCTCAAACCTTCCCGGCCATGCCCCAAGTTGAAAGGTGAAAGATGGGAGTGTTACCGGGACCTCCATGCCAGGGACCGCGGGCGTCCCCGCCCGTTGCTTGGGTGCCCCCGTCCAGGAGCCAGCCGCGGAGAAGCGGAGAAGAGGCGTTCACCCCACGCGTTGACCGCACCCCGAACCAATCCCACGCCCTTGGCGCGGCAGAGTCCTGGAGTGCGGCAGCGTCAGCTGCCGCTTTTGCCCGCCCCGCCGCGACACCGATCGCCCCATCGACCCCGCCGGTTCCATGCGCCGCGAGGGTTGGTCCTCCGCCCATCGCAAGGGCACAGGAACGTCAACCGTGTCCGCATGGCCCGCGACCAGAGCGGCAGCTAACGCTGCCGCACTCCAGGACGCTCCGCGCCGTTCGTGGATTGGAGAGCGAAGGAAGCGGCAAGCCGCATCCGGGATGGGCACGCCTGGGACCGCGAGTGTTCCCCGCCCGATGGAAGTGAGTCTCGTTACCTCGTCTCCTACAGGTTGCGGGGAGGCCCTCACTCCATGGGGACGCACCTCGGCCCACCCACGTTCCCGACCACTCCCGGCATGCACCTGCTTCCATTGGTGCCTCGTAGGAGACGACGTCAGGAGACTCTGTTCTCCATCCGGACGCACCCGATGGAAGTGAGCCTCGTCACCTCGTCTCCTACCCGGTAGGCGTCGACGTGAGGAGACTCCAACTTCCATTCGCACCCAACCCCGCCCACGCACGTCCCGCGCCCGATGGAAGTGAGTCTCGTTACCTCGCCTCCTACGGGTTGGGGGAGACCCTCACTCCATCGGGACGTACCGCGGCCCACCCACGTTCCCGACCACTCCCGGCATGCACCTGCTTCCATTGGCGCCTCGTAGGAGACGACGTCAGGAGACTCTGACTTCCATCCGGACGTACCCCGGCCCACGAGTGTTCCCCGCCCGATGGAAATGAGCCTCGTCACCTCGGCGCCTACCGCCCATCTTCTCGAACGCGTGCGAGCCCGGATGCTTCATCGATGTCTGCTGATCCTGTTGCTGGTCGGATTCCAGCCCGCGAGTTGGTCGCATCCGTTCCTCAACAACACCTGGCAGGTCCTGGCGGAGAGCAACCGACTGGCCATGCGGGTCACCGCGACGCTGCGCGAAGTCTCGGTGATTCAGGGACTGCCACTCGACCGACTGAAGGATCTTCCTGCGCTTCAGAACGCGGCATCGAACCACGCCGACTACGTCTCCAGCCATCTCCGGGTGGAACTCGGCGGACATCTCCTGCCCATCGAGATCCTGGATCACCAACTCCTTCTCGATTCCAGCAGCGAACCCGAGGACTCCGCCACCTACCCCGATCAGACCCACGTCGCCTACGACCTCGAATGTCGCCTGCCCGAATCCGCCACCAACGGCACCGTGCAGGTGCGCTTCGGGCATCGCACGCTCGAGGGTCATTCCTACGCTCCCGGCATCGCCTGGGATCCGTTCTACGTGCTGCTGGTGGCCGATCGCGATCGACGCTCACTGGGACAGGGAGTCGTTCGGATGGGCAGTCCGGTGGCGGTGATGATCCCCGTGCCGGCCAGCGCGACGGGCACCGTTCCATCGCCCCTCGCCTCTGACCCCGGACCCGCCCGCCCGCCGGCGGATCTCCCCACCGTTCCTGGGATCGACGCGTTTGGTTCCTTCCTGCGGCACGGCCTGCACCACGTGCTCACCGGCTATGATCACCTGCTGTTCCTCGCGGCGTTGGCGCTCGCCACCACCACCTGGAAACGGCTGCTGGGCATCATCGGGATCTTCACCCTGGCCCACTCGATCACCGTGACCCTCGCCGCCGTGGGCTGGGTCCGTCTCCCGCCTTCCATCGTCGAACCGGTCATCGCCGGAAGCATCGTCTTCGTCGCCCTCCAGAACGTCCTCGCCCCCTCGCAGGCATCGGGCATCGGACGCCTGGCGGTCGCCTTCGGCTTCGGCCTGGTGCATGGACTGGGATTCGCCGGTGGACTGCGCGAGTCCCTGACGGACAGCCCGCCCGCCTCGCTGGCCCTCGTCATTCTCGCCTTCTGCATTGGGGTGGAACTCGGTCACCTCGCCGTGGGCGCTCCCTTGTTCGGCATCCTCCGGGCCCTGCGCCGCACGCCCCCATCGGAATCCGTCACTCCGACCGTGACGGGAATCGAACGTTGGGGTTCCGTCGGCGTTGCCCTGGGTGGATCCTGGTTCCTCTGGGCAGCCTTGAGATCGATATGAGCACCCTCTCCCCAGTCCGCGGACGCATCGCTTCGTTCCACCTTCACCCGGCCGCCGGTGGCGCGGCGCTCACCTCCGCTGACGTCATCGAACTGGAGGCCGAACGCGGCATCCGCGGAGATCAACGCTACTTCGGCCGCAAGAGCCGCAGCACCGGCGGCCCCAGCAAACGCCAGATCACCGTCATCGAACGCGAGGTCCTCCAGCGCCACGCCGCTGCACTGAGTCTCGACGCGATCGCGCCCGGCGTCGCCCGTTCCAACATCGAGACGGAGGGCATCGACCTGTCCGCTTCGGTCGGACGCCGCCTCCGTCTTGGAACCGCCGTGCTGGAAGTCGTCGAACCGCGGGAACCGTGCGAGAAGATGGAGGCGATCGCTCCCGGACTCCGCGCGCTGATGGCACCGCCGGGCCAGGGGATCATCGCCCGGGTCATCGAGTCCGGCACCGCCCGGGTCGGCGATGCCGTGGAATTGATCTGACCATGCGAACGGGACCGGATTCTGTAGGCCCGCTGCCCCCAGCGGGCGTGGTCTCATCGCCGCCTGAGGACAGGCGGCCTACAACCTCAAGCTCCACCCCTTGGCTCGTCCTGCTCCTGTGGCTGGTGGCCGGTGGAATGATCGGTCGCTCACCCCTCCGAGCCGACCTGTGGGACGACGTGCGTTCCCGCGGTGTGCTGCGCTGGGGCGACGACGCCGAGGGCGGCGCTCCCTATCTGTTCCACCCGGAGGACGACCCCACGAAGCTGGTCGGGTTCGAAGTGGACTTCGCCGCGGCCCTCGCCACCCGCCTGGAAATCCGAGACCAGTTCGTCCAGAACAACTGGGACATGCTCCTTCCCGCCCTTCGGCAGGGCGGCAGCTTTGACATCGTCATCGCCGGTCTGGAACGGACGCCCGAGAACCTCGCCAAGGCCGACCTGTCGCGTCCCTACTTCGTCTTCGCGCAGCAATTGGTCGTCCGGGCGGCCGATACCGGCATCCGATCCCTCGACGACCTGCGGGGGCGTCCGGTGGGCGTGCTTTCGGCAACGGCATCCCACCGACTGCTCGAACGTCGGGGAACTGTCGAGATCCGGGTGTACCAGGACAACGTGAACTACTTCCGCGACCTGGAAGTGGGACGACTCGACGCGGTGCTCACGGACACTCCGATCGCCCAGGTGAACCTCGCTGGAAACGAAAAGCTCCGGGCCGCCGGCCCCCCCTTCGAACCGGGCTACTACGCCGTGGCCGTCCCGCCTGGAGAAACCAACCTGCTCGCCCGGATTGACCAGGCCATCCTGGGCCTGACCACCAACGGCACCCTCCAGCAGATCTACACCCGGTACGGTCTCTGGGGCGCGGAACAGGAAGGACTGCGGAAGTGGACGGCTCCGGCCCAGGTGATCCGTCGCCAGCGCTCCGCCCTGCGCGAATGGAAGACCTACCTGCCGATGCTCCTGCGGGCCGCCGTCACCACCGTCTGGGTGACCTGTGGAGGGATGACGCTTGCCGTGATCTGGGGACTGGCGTTGGCCATCGTGAAACAGTACGGACCGGCTCCGCTGCGCTGGTCGGCCACCGCCTACATCGAGGTCTTCCGCGGAACACCACTCCTGCTCCAGATCTACTTCATCTACTTCGGGCTCGCCCAGCAACTCGGCCTGAAACTCAGCGCCGGTCTGGCAGCCGTGCTGGCCCTCGGACTCAACTACGCCGCCACCGAAGCCGAAAATTACCGTGCCGGCCTGCTCGCCGTTCCCCGTGGCCAGATGGAAGCCGCCCTCGCCCTCGGCATGAAACGCCGGGTCGCCCTTCGTCGGGTGCTCCTGCCGCAGGCACTCCGGATCTCGCTCCCCTCGGTCACCAACGACTTCATCGCGATGTTCAAGGACTCGTCCATCGTGTCGGTGATCGCCCTCGTCGAACTCACCAAGGAATACCAGATCCGCGCCATCGACACCGGCGACTACCTCGGGCTTGGTCTGCTGACGGCCGGCATCTACTTCGCCATGAGCTGGACCGCCTCCCTCGGCGCCCGTCGCCTCGAACGTTTCCTCCAGCATGATCACCGTTGAAAAGCTCTCCAAGGCCTACGGCGACCACCGCGTCCTCGACGCCGTGGACCACCGTCAGGAGCGCTCCGAATCCGTCGTCCTCATCGGTCCATCGGGTTGCGGCAAGTCCACCTTCCTGCGTTGCCTCAACCAACTGGAAACCCCCGACGCCGGACGCGTGACCATCGACGATGTCACCGTCGATTGCGCCCGCCCGGTCGAGCGTGAACTCCAACGTCAACTTCGACTGCGCGCCGGCATGGTGTTCCAGCAGTTCCACCTCTTCCCGCACCGCACCGCGCTCGAGAACATCCTGGAAGGCCCGATGCATGTCCTCGGGCGACCCCGGTCGGAGGTCGAACCCGAGGCCCTCGACCTGCTCGCCCGGGTCGGCCTGTCCGATCGGGCCGGGCATCGGCCATCGCAGCTCTCGGGCGGACAGCAGCAGCGCGTGGCCATCGCCCGTGCCCTGGCGATGAAACCCCGGGCGTTGCTCCTGGATGAACCGACGTCCGCGCTCGACCCCGAGCTGCGCGAGGAAGTCCGCGACGTCCTTCGTCGGCTGGCCGACGAAGGCATGACCATGCTGTTGGTCACCCACGATCTCCAGTTGGCCCGCGATGTCGCCGACCGGATCCTGTTCTTCCATGGCGGGCACATCGTCGAATCCGGCACGCCCGATGAAGTTCTTGACCACCCGCAACACCCTCGGACGCAGGAGTTTCTGGGGCAGTAGATCCCGGGCATGTCTCCGGGTGCATCTGGAGTTTGTTGTTGCTGCACGCCGCCTGTCCTCAGGCGGCGATGAGAGGTCCGCCCGCTTGGGGGCAGCGGGCCTGCAACCGTCACAACAAACTCCAGAGGCACCCCATCTCCCCCTTTTCAGGGATGGCCGAACCCTTCCGATGACCAGACTTTGAATCTATGAGTCCCAAGGTAGAGCATTCCCGGAACATCGCCCCCGCTGGGTTCACATTGATCGAGCTGCTGGTGGTGATTGCCATCATCGCCATCCTGGCGGGGATGCTTCTACCCGCGTTGACCCGGGCCAAAGCCAAAGCGACGGGCGCAGTCTGCCTCAGCAACGAGAAGCAGATCATCCTCGCATGGCAGATGTACACGGACGACAACCGGGAACAGATCACGGCCACTCGCCCTGGTAATGCTGAACTGATTGCCGGCGGCTTCTGGCGGGGGCCGACGCCCGGGCCCAACTTCGCCATCGGCCTCTCCGTCACCGAGGCCATGAGGCGCGTGCAGAACGGCTTCAGCAATTCACCCCTCGGCAAGTACTGCCCGGGATACGCGGCCTACCACTGTCCCGGTGATCTCCGGACCAAGAACAACCGACCCGGCCGGGGCTGGGCCTACGACAGCTATTCGAAGGCCGATGGAATGAACGGGATCGGCTGGGGGGGTATCGGGCTCTTCATCAAGTCCACCGACATCACCGAGCCAGCCAATTCAATGGTGTTCATCGAGGAAGCAGATCCCCGCGATTACAACAACGGCACCTGGGTCATCGACGTGACCCCTCCCGGTTGGGTGGATCCCTTCGCGGTGTTCCATGGCAACGTCAGCACTTTCGTTTTCGCCGATGGCCATGCCGAGGCGAAGAAGTGGATCGATGCAGCCACCATCAAGGCGGCGCGGGATTCTTCGGCCGGCAGGGCCAGCTTCTTCTGGGCAGGCGGCAACGGAAGGAATGTCGACTTCCGATGGGTCTACGACCGATATCGCCACCGCAATTGGCGGGCTCTGCCCTGACAGGCACCTCCACAGACCTCCGCGTCGCGCTCGACCGCCGGGCATTCAGACCACTCGAACATGGGCAGGTGCTGGGCCGGGCCTGAACGCGAGTCAAGGATGCGGCCCGTGGAATCCTGGGACGGTTGCATCCTGACTTTCTTGTACCGGTTGTAGGCCCGCTGCCCTCAGCGGGCGCATTCGCATCGCCGCCTGAGGGCAGGCGGCCTACACCCATGACAAACTTAAGATGCGGCCCCGCCTGAGCTTGGGCGGCCTGCAGCCTTGACCCTTGGTCCCCCCATCGCGACAAAGGGGCATGATCTCCCGCACATGGATGGTGGGCGCCAACGCGCTTGCTGTCCTCGTCCTGAATTCCGGCTGCGCTTCCAACACCGGGAACCACGCAGGCAAGTACACTCTCCACTCCTTCAACCGCCAGCAACTGACCGACGAGTTCTGGTCCGAAGGTGCCGCCTTCGGCGACTTCAACCACGACGGCAAGATGGACGTGGTCTCCGGCCCCTTCTGGTATGCCGGGCCCGATTTCAAGACCCGCCATGAGTTCGCTCCCGCCACCCGTCGTTCCAAGAGCACAAAGAACGGCCAACCGGTTGAGTTCGCCGGCTACAAGGGCAAGCTCGGCAACGAGAATGAGTACACCGAGAACTTCTTCGCCTTCACCCACGACTTCAATCGCGATGGCTGGACCGACATCCTGATCCTCGGCTTTCCTGGCGCGGAATCCTGGTGGTTCGAGAATCCGAAGGGTGCCGGTGGTCACTGGAAGCGCCATGTGGCCCTCGATGTCACCGACAATGAATCGCCCACGTTCCAGGACATCACCGGGGACGGCCGACCCGAGATCGTCTGTTCCTCCAAGGGATTCTACGGCTGGGCCGAGCCCGACCCGGCCAACCCGACCGCTCCCTTCAAGTGGCATTCCCTCTCGCCCAACAAGAACTACCACAGGTTCACCCACGGCCTGGGCATCGGCGACGTCAACGGCGACGGCAAGAAGGATCTGCTGGAGAAGGACGGATGGTGGGAGCAACCGGCCTCGCTCGCCGGCGATCCGGTCTGGAAGCATCACCCGCAGACTTTCGGCGTCGGCGGTGCACAGATGTACGCCTATGACGTGAACGGGGACGGATTGAACGACGTGATCAGCAGCCTTTCCGGCCACGGCTACGGTCTGGCTTGGTTCGAGCAGGTCCGCGAAGCCGGCGAGACCCGGTTCAAGGAACACATCTTCGTCAACAAACTGCCCTCGGAGAACAAGTACGGCGTCCACTTCTCCCAGTTGCATGGCATCGACCTCGTCGACATCGACGGCGACGGCCTCAAGGACATCGTCACCGGCAAGCGCTTCTGGGCCCACGGCCCCGCCGGCGATCCGGAGCCCAACGCCACCCCCTTCGTTTACTGGTTCCAACTCCAGCGCGGCACCGACAAGTCCGTGGATTGGATTCCGCACCTCGTCGATGACGCCTCCGGCACCGGCGTCGAGGTGAAGGCGAAGGACTACAACGGGGACGGCAAGCCCGACATCCTGGTGGGGAACAAGGCCGGCGTCTTTGTCTTCACCCACGTGGATCGGAAGGTGACACAGGCCGAGTGGGAAACGGCCCAACCGAAGCCGTTCGTGCCTTGATCCGTCCCAAAATTCCTGTTCCCCGGGTCGTCCGGCTCCGGTACTTTTTCGGCTGGTCGGGTCGTCCGGCCCTCGGAATTTTTCAATCTGTATATGCCACTGACTCACACGCGCGAGCTGTTCGCCAAGGCCCTCAAGGGCAAGTACGCCCTGGGCGCCTTCAACGTGAACAACATGGAGTTGCTCCAGGCCATCGTGGAGGCTTGCGAGGAGGAAAAGGCCCCGGTGATGCTCCAGATCTCCAAGGGTGCCCGCGATTACGCCAACCCAATCTATCTGCGCAAGCTGATCGAGGCCGCCGTCTCCACCACCACCATCCCGATCGCGGTCCATCTCGATCACGGTGACTCGTTCGAACTGTGCAAACAGTGCATCGACGAAGGCTTCACCTCCGTCATGATCGACGCTTCCCACGAACCCTTCGAGAAGAACGTCGAGATCACCCGCCGCGTCGTCGAGTACGCCCACAAGCACAACTCCGTCGTCGAATCCGAACTCGGTCACCTCGTCGGTGCCCAGTTCGATGACGGCGAAGAGGGCGGCAACTACTCCAGCGGCGGCCACTACACCCACCCCGAGGAAGCCGTCCAGTTCGTCCGCGAGTCCGGTTGCGATTCCCTCGCCGTGGCCATCGGCAACAGCCATGGCGCCTACAAGTTCAAGGGTGAGCAACACCTCGACCTCGAACGTCTCAAGGCCATCAAGAAGGCCCTCATGGAAGCCGGCCTCGGTGACTATCCCCTCGTCCTCCACGGTGCCTCTTCCGTTCCCCGCGACATTGCCCAGAAGATCAACCAGTACGGCGGATCCCTCGGCGAAGACACCGCCGGTGTTCCCGAAGCCGACATCGAGGTTGCCCGCCGCATCGGTTGCACCAAGGTCAACATCGACACCGATCTCCGCATGGCCATGACCGCCGCCATCCGCGAGGTGTTCGCCACCAAGCCCAAGGAGTTCGATCCCCGGAAGTACCTCGCCCCCGCCCGCAAGGCCGTGAAGGAACTCGTCCGACACAAGATCAAGAACGTCCTCTGCTCGGCCGGCCACGCCTTCGACTGAACCCGTCCGTCACGGACTCGAATCAAGCGGGACCTTCCGGTCCCGCTTTTTTATTGCCCCCGTCGCATCTGATCCAGCACCCCGCCCAGTTCCGCCAAGCTCCCCACCCGCGTCGCACCGATCTCCGACAGCACCGCGTGATACCCCCCTGAAGCCCTCCCCCCCACCACGATCGTTGTCTCCACCGGCAGCAGACGCCGCAACCGCCTCAGTTCTGACGGAAGTTCCGGGTCGTCCTCCGGGTGGACAATGGAGAGGGCCACCGCCCTTGCCCCCTGAGACAGGGCGACCGTGACGATCTCTTCAGAGGGCAGACTGGCTCCTGCATAGACGACTCGCCATCCCCCGTGTGTCGCCGCTGCCGCCACCAGCACCGCACCCAACTCGTGCAATTGCCCGCTCGGCGTCGTCGCCACCAGCACCGGTGCCCCCGGGTGCAAGGCAATGGGACGCGCCATCCGCCCGAGAAAAGTCCGGATGCACGCCGAGGCGACGTGCTCTTGGGCCACCTTGAGTTCTCCCGCCCGCCAGGCTTCCCCGATGCGGGCAACCAGGGGAACGATGATCTCCCCCAGTAAACGCACTTGGCCAAACCCGACCGACCCCCGGTCCAGGACCGCCTCCAATTGCACACTGTCCATCGCTTCCACCGCTGCGTAGGCATCGGCGATGGTCTGCGGAATCTCCGCCGCCGAGGCCGTCTCCGCTCGTTTTCCCAACACGATGGGCGCTGGCGCTGACGGTTCCTGGGCCACCAGCAGGCTCAACCGATCGGTCGAAAGCTGAGCAATATCGCCTATGCTGTGCCCGGCATCGGTTGCCTTCTTCAGCATCGTCAGTCGCTCGATGTCCTCCGTCCGATACAGTCGACGGTTCCCCTCGTTCCTCTCCGGCTGGACGGTGGAATACCGCTTCTCCCAAGCCCGGATCAGATGGGTGCTCAGCCCCGTCCGACGGGCCACCAACCTGATCGAATGCCTCAACTCGTTCGCCATGATCTTCAAACGTAACCGCCTGCAAGGATTGCCGGGGGATTGCTCGTCCACTCCGATTCCTCGACTGACACCAATGCCATGCTTCCCGCCAGACAGCAATTAGACAACGAGTTAACTTTTAACAAACAGAGGTTTGACAGAGATGCTTCTGAAGCGCACTACTCACAACAGAAATTAGACGCATGCTAAACAGAAGAACAACAAGCGTCCCTTCACTTCGTATTTCTTCCGCCATGAATACTCCCAAGGCTTCTCCCCTCGCCCGCAAGCCCGCCGCCAGAACCCGGCGCCCTGCCTCGGGCACGAAACGGACTTCGACTCCCCGTTCCCAAGCCGTCCTTCCTTCCGGGCGCACCCTCGCCCCGGCCCACATCCAACTGCCCCGGGAGGGCGTCGTCGCTCACGTCGAGTCCGCGCCGGTCGAGACACGTTCGGCCCTGACTTTGTACATGCGGGATGCCATCGAGGTGCCCCTACTGTCGATCCAGGAGGAGATCGAACTGGCCGCGCGGATCAAGAAGGGGGACATGGCCGCGCGGGAACACATGATCCGGGCGAACCTGCGTTTGGTGGTCAAGATTGCGCGGGACTACGACGGATTCGGCCTGCCGCTGTTGGACCTGATCAACGAGGGCAACATCGGGCTCATGAAGGGAGTTGAACGCTTTGACCCGGCCAAGGGCGGCAAGCTGTCCACCTACTCCTCCTGGTGGATCAAGCAGTCCATCAAGCGGGCCCTCGCCAACCAGTCCAAGACCATCCGTCTTCCGGTGCATCTGGTGGACAAGATCTCCAAGATGCGTCGAGCCACCCTGGAACTGCAGGAGTTGCTGGGACGTGAACCGAGCGACGAGGAACTGGCCGAGGAGATGGAAGTGCCGGTCCGCAAGGTCAAACTCTGGCAGCGCGCGTCCATGAAGACGGCTTCCCTGGATCAACCCCTCGGCGACGATGATTCCAGCCAACTCGGCGAGGTCGTTGCCGACGAAGGAGTCACGGACCCATACCACACGCTGGAGCAGGAGACCACCCACGCCATGGTCCGCAACTTCCTCCAGGTACTGGACCCGCGGGAGTTGACCATCCTGCAGGAGCGATTCGGCCTGAATGGCGGTCCGGAGAAGACCCTCGACGACATCGGCCGCAAGTTCGGCGTGACCCGGGAGCGGATCCGGCAATTGCAGAATCTGGCGCTGGCGAAGCTGCGCAAGCAGATCGAGAAGCTGGAAGCAGTCCGGCAACCGGGGGAGAATCCGTTGCTGGCTCAGTTCTCCAGGATGGCAACGGCGGCGGCGTGACCGGCCGAGTGGCTGAGGCTGAGGTGGACGACGCGTCCACCTCGCTCCATCAGCAGGCGTGCGCCCCCGCCATGGAGGCGCACCTGCGGTTGCCCTGTCGGCAACCGCTCTACCTCGATGTCGTGCCATCCCAGTTCGGCTCCGATCCCGGTTCCAAAGGCCTTGCTGACCGCTTCCTTGGCGGCAAATCGCGCCGCGAGCGAAGGTGACGGGTCGATCTGCGACAGACAGTAGGTGACCTCGGCCTCCCGCAGGATCCGACGGGCGAACCGTTCCCCATGCCGCTTGAATGCCGCCCGGATCCGTTCCACCTCGATGATGTCCAATCCCACTCCGAGAATCATTCTCGTCCCTTCACCTTTCTTCCCGACAGAGACAAATCCTGCGGCCAGGACCCCGGGCATACAAGCGACGCGCCCGTTCACCGGGCGTGTATCTTGAGTTTGTCATGCGTGTAGGCCGCCTGCCCTCAGGCGGCGATGTGAGAACGCCCGCTGAGGGCAGCGGGCCTACCTCCCTGACAACAGACTCAAGAGGCCCCCTGTTCACCGGTTGTTCACACACGCGCCAGTTGACAGACGCAGGGACGTCCAGTAATTCCACCGCACGTTCGGTGGTCCCTTATGAGCGTCGCCCTTGGTCAGCAGGTTTTGGTGCTCAACCGCCTCTGGCAGGCGGTGAATCTTTGTTCTGCCCGTCGCGCCCTGACGCTTCTCTTCGAGGGCCACGCCCAGGTCGTCGCCAACACGGACTCAGGAGACTTCAAGACCTACGACTTCCACCAATGGCGGGATGTCTCCAACCGCACCAGTTCGGACTCCAGCGAGGACGTGGTGCGGACCGTCGCATTACGCATCCGGGTGCCGCGGGTGATCCTGCTGTTGTTCTTCGATCGCCTGCCGCGCAAGGAGGTGAAGTTCACCCGTCACAACATCTTTGAGCGCGACCGGAACACCTGCCAGTACTGCGGAAAGGTCTTCGAGCGGCGTGACCTGAATCTCGATCATGTCGTTCCCCGCGACCGCGGCGGCCCGACCACGTGGGAAAACATTGTCTGCTCCTGCATCCCCTGCAACACGCGCAAGGCCAACAAGTCCCCCGTGGAAGCGGGCATGCGACTGGTGCGCAAGCCGAAGCGCCCGAAATGGCGCCCGTTCGTGCAGGTGGGCTTCGGAGCCCCGATGCACGATTCCTGGAAGCACTTCCTCGACATCGCCTACTGGAACGTCGAGCTCGGCCAGGAACCGGGATAGCGCCGGCCGTCGACTGACGGCATGGTCGCCGGCAGCTGATGTATCTGCTGCTGCCACTCCTCGCCGCCATCGCCTTCGCGGCGGGTTCACTGGTCTTCAAGCGGGCCTTTCAGGAGGGAGCCGGTTTGGCCCACGCCCTGGTACTGAACAACGTCGCCCTCGGCATCGCGTTCCTTCCGCTCCTCGCCCTTGACCCGCATCCGATCGATTGGAACCGGGCCCACCTGCCCGCGGTGACCGCCCTCACGTTCATCGTCGGACATCTCTTCAACGTCCTGTCCCTCAAGCTGGGGGATGTGTCGGTCTCCACCCCGCTCCTGGGTTCCAAGGTGGTGTTCGTGGCGATCGTCGGACGAATGCTCTTTGAGTGGCCGGTCACCGGGACCCAGATGGTGGCAGCTTCGTTGACCACCGCCGGAGTCCTTGCCATGGGGATGGCGGATCTGCATCGCGGACGGCGGACGCTGATGACGATCGCGCTGTCGCTCGGTTGCGCCGCCGCATTCGCCTTCACTGATGTCCTCATCCAACTCTGGGCGGCCGAATTCGGGATCTTCAACTTCCTCGCCCTGCTCTTTGTCTCACTGGCGATCCTCTCGCTCCTGATCCTCCCCTTTCTCGGGCGCACCGCCCTCCGGGCCCCGGCTCCAGCGTGGAAGTGGATCGCGGCCGCAATCGTCCTGTCGGCCATCCAGGCCATCATCATCACCTGGACCATCGGACAGTGGCGGGACGCCGCCGGGGTCAACGTCGTCTACGGCACACGCGGTCTCTGGAGCATCGCGTTGGTGTGGTGGGCCGGACGCTGGTTCGGGAACACCGAACGCGCCTCGGCTGGCGGGCGGGTCCTGGCCGGACGCCTCCTGGGCGCGATCCTCATCCTGGCTGCCGTCGTCCTCGCCATGCGCGAAGCCCGCTGATCCGCGAACTGGAACGGGTTTATCCGCAGATGGCACAGATCAGGAGACCTTTGGACGCATCCAAGCCGGGAGTACCGCTTTGCTCGTGAGTCGCGGACCACTCGCAGAGCAACCGCTTCGCCATCTGCGCTATCTGCGCCATCTGCGGATAAAACCCTGATCTGGGCAGGAGCGTTACCGGATCGGAATCCGCTCTCCGTCCATCGCCACCCGGACGCGAACGCCAGGCAACTGCTCTTCGGCGCGTTGACGAAGGGCATCACGATCTTCCCACAGCGGTTGCTCCAGGTGGATCAACACCAATTCTTCCAGCGACGCCCCCCGCAGGCGGTCGAAGAGTTCCGCGGCCTCGACGTGGGCCACCTCGCACACCAACAGATCGAGCGGCCGTTGAAGCAATGGGTCCAGGTCCGACACCGCGCCGATGTCCGCCGAATGCGCCACCCGCCGTCCGTCACCCTCGAGCAGGAACGAAAACGCCTCGAAACTGGTCCCGGGATGTTGGTCCCCAAAGGTCCGTTCCAAGGCGGCCAGATGGCAGGTCAGGAAGGGCGTCAGCCTCAGCTCACCCATCGACACGGTCTCTCCCGGAATCAACGGCTTCCACTCGATGGGAAAACCCAGAAGTCCCTCGAACAGCAGGGTTGCTTCCAACCACGCCCGCAAGGCCGGAATCGCCTTCGACGGCGCATGGATCGCCAGCGGTTTACGACGCTGGTTGACCCACATCCCCTGCATCAGCATGGAGAACCCACCCACATGATCGCTGTGCTGATGCGAGAAGACGAGGTGATCGAGGTCGTCGGGAAGAAATCCAAGTCCGCCATAAGCACCGCTGGCACCCTCCCCGCAATCAATCATCACCTGGGCACCCCCCAACCGGTAGAGGTAGGAAGAGTGCCGACGGTCCGCAGAGGGCCAACCGGACGCCACCCCCAGACAATCAATGACTCTGGATTGGCGCGTAGCGGGCATGTTTCGGGGACGGTTGATAGCCAGTTGCCCCTGCGGATGCAAGCCGGAGCCTTCCAAACCTCACGGTTCCCCGTCCCACGCTTCCGAGGTGCCAGTGGTCACCTTCTGACCCGAGCCGCCGGTCCCGGCCTGATCGAGCTCAATGACGATCTTGCCGAACTGGCCCCCGGCCTCCATCAGCGCAAACGCCTCGGAAACCCGATCCAGCGGGAACCGGTGGCTGATCACCGGATGGATGGCGTGGCGGGCTGTGAAGGCGGTCATCATCTGGAAATCGGTGGAATTCCCCATGGTGGTTCCCAGCAGCGACAACTGTTTCCAGAACACCTTGCGCATGGGTAACTCGGGAGGATTCCCACGGGTGGCACCAAAGAAGACGATGCGTCCGCCCGCCGCCGCCAGATCCACCAGATCCCCGAAGCCCTCGCCGCCGGCGCTGTCCACGATCACGTCGAAGGGGCCATGATGTTCGCCGAACTCGCGCGCCCAGGTGGAGCTGGTGTACAACGCGCCCGCCTTGGCTCCCAGCTCATGCGCCCGTCGCAACTTCTCCTCCGAACTCGACGTGACACAGGGAATGGCTCCGGCCGCGACCGCAAATTGAAGCGCGAAGAG
>CAMCFL010000015.1 GCA_945873715.1 Akkermansia muciniphila | reverse complement strand
GAATGGCGGGTGGATTTCGCATCTGGTGCTCGCCGAAGCCGTGTGGGTGTTGGACTCGGTCTACGAACTCGATTCCACTCGGATCGCCCTGGCCGTCGAAATGCTGCTGAATCACAGCGAACTCGTTCTTCAGGACCCGGACGTGATCTCGGCAGCCTTGGTCCAGTTCCGGCAGAAGCCGGCCCTGGGTTTTTCGGACTGTCTCGTCCTCGAAATCGCCCGCAAAGCGGGACATATCCCGCTGGGAACCTTTCATCGCGCTCTCGGAAAGCTAGAGGGTGCCCAACCCATCCCGGTTCGCGTACCGCAGAAGCGGGGGTGAGGTTGATGGGCACCTCCTGCTCGGGTGCGGGACAGGATAGGACGGAATTAAACGGCTGACCCGGGGTGGCGCTTCGCGACCCCTGGCTAATCGCTGAAACGCCTCCGGCGCAGGGAACACACCCTTGGCCCCGAGATCGCGAGACTCATTCTCGTCGGGCGAGGAACGTGCGTGGGTTGGGTTGAGGGCGAGTGGAAGTCAGAGTCTCCTTACGTCGTCTCCTACGAGGTGCCACGGGAAGCAGGTGCATCTCGGGAGTGGCCGGGAACGTGCATGGGCCGGGGTACGTCCAGCTGGAACCGGGATTCGGACTCGTGGAACTCGTCCCTCCATCGCACCTCGTCCCTCCAATCGAGCGAGTGCAGTATCCGCGCCGCCTTGAAGCTTGGAACTGAAATCTTCCCCGGTCCCTCCGAGAACCCGCGGCTTGCCGCTGAGGGCGCATCCGGGTAGGTCAAAGGGGACATGACGGCAATTGAAGCCAGGATGCAGGTGCACAAGGGGTTTGTCTGGATCGCACTCCTCTTGGGCGCTGTCATTTTCGGCTTCTACCTGGCGAGCAACACGCCGCTGCTGATCCTGGCGGCGGCGGGGCTTGCATGGCTGGGAACCCTGCCCTACCACGCCCGCCTCTGCGCCGTGCTGGGCATGACGACCTATGGTTCGGCCATGATGGTCCCCCTGATGCCGGGTCGACCGTTCGTGTGGGAGATTGCCGCGCTGCTAGGGTGGTCCGGGATCTTCATCCTGGTGGCGCTGCGCCGGTACTCGTCTGATTTCGGGGAGAACTTCCGTCGGTACCGCTGGGTTCTGCTGCTGACGCTCGGGTACGTGATCGTGCTGCTCTATCTGATGCGGACCCATGGTCTCGGACTAAGGGTGATGGGCGGCGACAAGATGGGTGGCCGTGTGTACATCCAGCAGCTGGCCTGCGCCTCGTTCCCCCTCGTGTTTGCCATGCTGCAATTCACCGAGGGACACCTGGTCCGGCTGTTCACCATCCACCTCCTGCTGAGCTTCACGTTCATCGTCTCCGACGCCGCGCTGGCACTGGGTTCCGAGCTTTGGTGGGTCTTCTACTTCCTCGACCTGGCCACGGACGCCATCAGCTTCGAAATGGGCAGCGAGGCCACCGGCATCCGCCGGTTCCAATCGTTTGCCTTCGTGTCGGTGGCCATGCTGCAACTGCTGCTCATGAAGGTGCCGCTGCGCCGGATCTTCAGCGGGAGCGCCATCTGGTTGGTACCGACGCTGCTTTTGATCATCGGGATCGGACTGCCGGGCGGACATCGGGGGGTGCTGGTCCTGTTGGGCGGACTGCTCCTCATGTGCTCGTGGGCCCAGAGACTCTGGTCCACCGTCCGGGTAACCGGCGTGTTCCTGCTCCTCGTGCTCGGCCTGGTCTTCGTGTACGCCATTGGATCGCAGTTGCCCTTGGCGGCCCAGCGGACGCTGGCGGTACTTCCCGGTATCAAGCTGGACTCGGTGGCAGTGGAGGATGCCCGAAGCACCCTCGACGGCCGCATCACCATGCGCGAAATCGGCATCCGGCTGATTCCCTACTATCTGTGGCGAGGACGCGGCTTCGGTCCCGCTTCAGAACCGGTTCCCTATCAGGGCCACGACCCGTACGGGATCATCACCGAACACGTCAACCTGGGGCGGTTCTACAACGGTCCCATCGGGCTCCTGGTCAACACCGGCATCCCGGGGGTGGTCTGCCTGATGGGATTCATTTTTGCGACGACCGGGATCGCCTTCCGGACGCTGTTCTACATCCGACGGCAGGGGGCGGAGGACACGTTCCTGCGTTTCGCCTGCGTCAATTCCAGCCTGTGGGTGGTCCACGTCGCGGTCTTCATCTTCCTCCACGGCGACGCGGAATTCGCCATGAACACCTTCGGCCTGCATTCAGGAATCATCATGGCCTCCGACTGGGCCATCCGTGGGCGCGAGAAGCGTGCGCGCCTGGCCGCCGCACAACAGGCAACCGATCGGGCGACCGAACTGGCCGCCACGCAACCCAAGGTGCCTTACAAGCGACCTTCCGCCGCCCTGCTTCCACGTCCCAATGCGGTGTGAGCGCGCGCACCAAACCGCTCCGGATCCTGCACCTCGTCGGGGCCACCGAGGACAATGGAGGCATCCTCTCGACCATCCGCGGTCTGGCGTCGGGAAGTGAACCCGGCGTCTGGGAACACATCCTGTGGATGCGTTCCTCCTTCCTTCAGACGCGGAAGCCGCATCTCGCCTGCCGCTACTCGCATCACGCGCTCGATGAGTCGGGGTCCCATCTGCGTCTGCTTTTCGCCGCCTGGCGTGCCTGGCCCGATCTCCAACGACTCCTCACCACCGAACCCTGCGCCGTGGTCCACGCCCACTCCCGCGGTTCATTGCCACTGGCCATCCGCCTCGCCCGGCGAAGGCAACCCATCCTCTTCACCAACCACGCCTACGCCCGGCGCACCGGACTTTACCGCGCCGCCGCACGCGTCGCGGGGCTCCGCACCGTCCTGCTGACTCCCAACCACGCCCGCCACTACGGGCTCGAGCCGCAACCCGGTCGCATCGAGATCGTCTCCGAGTGCGGTGCCGATCGCTTCTTCGACGCTCCAGTTCCCGTCCGCCCCGCGTCCGCCGCCCGCCCCCTCCAGTTGGTCGGCATCGGCAATGTGGTCGGATGGAAGAAGTGGGAACTGTTGCTCGATGCCGTCCACCGTTTGCCGGCCGAGTTGCGCAGCCGGGCGCAGGTGACCATCTGGGGACCGATCCCGGCCGACCGCGCCGCCCGTCAGTATTCCGAAGAACTCCGGGCGGCGATTCAGGAGAACGGGATGCAGTCCCACTTCCGCCTCGCCGGTCCCACCGCCGAGGTGGAACGGACCCTGGCCCGCGCCGACTGGTTCGTACTGCCCTCCACCAATGACCCCTGCTCGGTGGCCCTGATCGAGGCCCTCGCCTCCGGGGTCCCAGCCCTGGTCTCGGCCAGTGGCGGCAACATCGACATCGTCCAGGACAACGTCACCGGTGCCCATTTCACTCCGGATTCCGCCGAGTCCCTCAGTGGCCGGCTGGAAGCCATCCTCAACGGCACCCTCCAACCCGCGCCGCCGGACGTCATCCGGGCCAGCGTGGCCGAGCGCTCCGCCACGGTGATCGCCGCCCGCTACGCCGCCCTCTACCGCGACATGATGGGGAGCTAGGACCGGGCACCGACGGCGAGGAAGTCGGCAGACTCCGATTTCCATTCGGACGTCCCCCGGCCCGCGCGCGTTCCCCGCCCGATTGAAGTGAGTCTCGTCACCTCGTCTCCTACGGTGGAATGGGGACTCGCAGAGCTCCGAACGGCCATCCCTCCAGACTCAAAAAATTCCGGGAATGCGAACTGCGCGAACAACGTCTATGGTCGCGCTCATGTTGCGTCGGGCTTTTTCCTTTATTTCGTCACTCCGCCTCACGGTGGTTTTGTTGGCGTTGAGTATCGCGTTGGTGTTCTTCGGGACGTTGGGACAGGTCAGCGACGGCCTGTACGAGGCGCAGACGCGCTATTTCAAGAGCTGGGTCACCACCTGGCAACCGTCGGCCGGGTCCTGGTTCCACCTGCCGTTGCCGGGCGGCTACCTCCTTGGAACCTCGCTGCTGGTCAACCTGCTGGCCGCCCACTGGAAGCGTTTCAAGTTCGCCTGGAAGAAGTCCGGCATCCTGCTGACCCACGTCGGGGTCATCCTCCTGCTGGTCGGTCAACTGGCGACCGACATGTTCGCGGTGGAGAGCTACCTGCGGCTGACCGAAGGCGAGACCAAGTTCTTTTCGGAGAGCCACCGTGAGAACGAACTGGTCGTCATCGACGTCACCGATCCGATGAAGGATCTCGTCTTTTCCTTCCCCGAAAGTCGGCTGGCACAGGGCGGTGAACTGTCCCACCCGGGACTTCCGTTCGGCATCCGCATCAAACAGTACTCGTCCAATTCGGACCTCCAACTGCGTGGGCCGCAGAGTGGCGGGGAACCGCAGGCTCCCAGTGGCATCGCCACCCGCTTTACCTTCACGCCGGAAGCCCCCACGGCGACGATGGATGGGCGGAACATTCCCTTCGCCCTGGTCGAAGTGGTCCAATCCAACGCGCCGACGGCCCAGGCATGGATGGTGACACCCTATGCCAGCGACGAGGCCCTGCGCCTCGAACTCGAGCGCAAATCTTTCACCCCAAAGCTGGGGCCAGAGCTGGCCGCGTCCCTCGTTGCCACGCTGGCCAAGCCCCAGTCTTTCGACGTCCAGGCTCGCACCTACCACATCGCCCTGCGGCCCACCCGCTACTACACGCCTTACTCGCTCCACCTGCTGTCCTTCAAACACGACAAGTACATCGGAACGGAGAAGCCGAAGGATTTCCGCAGCCGGGTGCGCCTGACCGATGCCGCGGCGGGTGGACCGCGGGAGATCGACATCTACATGAACAACCCGTTGCGCTACGCCGGCCTGACTTATTTCCAGGCGAGCTTCGATGAGGTGGATCCGCGGGCGCGCGCCACGGTCCTGCAGGTCGTCAAGAATCCCTCCTGGCTCACCCCGTACTTCGGTTGCGTGATCGTCGGGGCGGGCATGCTGATCCAGTTCCTCATCCATCTGGTCGGATTCATCGCCCGCAAGGCCGGCGGTGCCGCTCCGAGTCCCGCCGCCACCGCTGCCATTGCCTGACCCCCATCCCCTCTCGCCATGAAACGTCTCCCCTGGATCGTTGCCGCCCTTGCCGCCGTCTGGATGCTCAGCGCGTTGCGTTCGCCCAAGGACGCCACCTTCGCCTACCATGAATTCGGCCGACTACCGGTGGTCTTCAATGGCCGGTTGCAACCGGTTGATTCCTTCGCCCGCAACACGCTGCTCCAGATCCGCAACAAGCAGGCGATGCGCGATGCGAAGGAGAAGCGCACCCTGTCGGCCACGGAATGGGCGGTCGAAGTGATGATGAACCCGGGTGTGGCCAACACCCGGAAGACGTTCCGCATCGATCACCCCGACCTGAAGGGACAGCTCAAGCTGGCGATGGATGCCGACGAACGGCTGGGCGAGGACGGCAAGCACTACTCCTGGAACCAGATTTTCGAATCGTGGCAGGTGGTGCAGGAACAGTCGGAGAAGGCGCCGAAGGATGCGTCGACGCATTCGGCCTACGACCGGGCGGTGCTGAAGCTCCGCGATTCCATGGGGCTGTATGCGATGCTGCAGGCGACGCTTCAACCGCCCAACACCACCAACTTCCTCGCGGAACTCTCCGCCTATCAGGCGTCGATTCCCACCGGTGCCAATGCCCTTCGAGATCGTCTCGCTGGACGGCCCTTCGACACCAACGCCCTGATCGCCGTCCTCGACTACTGCCAGCGTTACATGCCGCTCAGTTCGATGCGCGCGCCACTCATCATCCCTCCGCATCATCCGGAGCTCGCCCGGGACCAGTGGATGAAGCTCGGCGACGCGCTTTTCGAGCCCGGAATCCAACCCCGATTGCTCCGGCAGCTCATGGGACAGGAATCGCTCTCGGACACCGAGTACCGCGACCTGATCACCCAGGCCGGCGCCGGCAAGCTTCACCCAGCCGTCACCGAGTACGCCCGGATGACCGAGGCCTACCGCAGCGGGAACGTGGCGGAGTTCAACCAACTGGTGGCCGCCTGGACGCGGGAGTTGACCGGGACCTTTGCCACCGAGATGAGCAAGACCGCCCGGGAACAGGCCTACAACGGGTTTGAACCGTTCATGAAGACGATGACGCTCTACGCCATCGCCTTCCTGTTCGCCGCCGCCTTCTGGTTCAGCTTCAGCGAATGGACCCGCCAGACGGCCCTCTGGCTCATCGTTCTCGCTTTCGTCGTCCACACCGCCGCCATCCTCACCCGCATGGGACTGGAGGGCCGTCCGCCCGTCACCAACCTCTATAGTTCGGCCATCTTCATCGGATGGGGGGCCGTCGGTCTGGGCCTGCTGCTGGAACGGATTTGGCGCAATGCCATCGGGCTCGCCGTGGCTGGAGTGATCGGATTCACGACCCTCATCGTCGCCCACAACCTCGCGCTGGGGGGCGACACGCTCGAGATGATGCAGGCGGTGCTCGACACCAACTTCTGGCTCGCGACCCACGTTGTGATCGTGACCCTCGGCTACGCCGCCACCTACGTCGCCGGCATCCTCGCCGTCCTCTATGTCGTGCTCGGCCTGTTCACCCGCGTGCTCGACTCTGCCATGGCCAAGGGCCTGACCCGGATGGTGTACGGCATCCTCTGTTTCGCCACGCTGGCCAGCTTCGTCGGAACGGTCCTCGGCGGGGTGTGGGCCGACCAGTCCTGGGGACGTTTCTGGGGTTGGGACCCGAAGGAGAACGGAGCCCTGATCATCGTGCTGTGGAACGCCCTGATCCTGCATGTGCGTTGGGGCGGCATGGTCAAGGAACGCGGCCTGCACCTGCTGGCCATCGTCGGCAACATCGTCACCAGTTGGTCGTGGTTCGGGACCAACATGCTGGGCATCGGACTCCACTCCTACGGATTCATGAGTGCCGCCTTCTGGTGGTTGCTGGCCTTCGCCACCAGTCAGATCCTGCTCCTGCTCGCCGGCTGGATCGTCCCCCAGACGAAGTGGACCAGCTTCCGCAAGGGAGCTGCTTGAAACCTTCACGACGCAACGAACGCGACGTGGGGGAAAGGATTGAGATTGCCGCGGTGGAGCGGTGAAGCACCTCTTGCCGTCCCTACGTCCGATTCCGCCCTATTTCCCCCCAGGTCTCCGCTTCTCCGCTCCTCCGCGGCGATTCCCCACAACGATTTGAGTCGTGGTGAAACCCTTACCGGCAGGCCGCTGGCAGCGCCGTTCTCGACCGGGGGGATCCGGCAGCCTGCCGGTCCTTTGCCCACCACCGTTCATGAGAAACCTCGGGGCGCACACGCTTGGAACAACCACGACCCAACGAACGCCACGTCCCGCAATGCAGCTCGTGGTGCCCGTCGCTCCGTGGTGGTTCCAACCTGCGTTGGACCCGTGTTCGCCGTGGTGAAACCCGTACCGGCTAGCCGCCGGTCCTTTGCCACGTCCCGCGCCCCGGCACTTGCAGTCCGTCGCTTCGTGGTTGTTTCATCCTCCCCGGTGCCTGCGGTCGCCGTGGTGAAACCCGCATTGAACCGCACCTGATTCGAATGCCTAACGAACTGCTGCCCGCCCTCGCCGCCAACCTGCTGTCGCCCGCGGTCCTGTTCTTCATCCTGGGGGTCATCGCCACCCTGGTAGGGAGTGACCTCCGCTTTCCCGAGCCGCTCTACCTCGGGTTGACCATCTACCTGCTGGTGGCCATCGGGTTCAAAGGCGGGGTGGCGCTTTCGGAGGCCGGCCTGGCACGCGTGTGGCTTCCCGGCCTGGCCGCGATGGCATTGGGCGCATTGATTCCCCTGTGGCTTTTCCCCGTCCTGCGCTACGTGGGCCGACTCCCGGCAGTCGATGCCGCTGCCATCAGCGCTCACTACGGCTCGGTCAGTGCCGTCACCTTCATCGCCGCCACCAACTATCTTCGCCAGATGGGACAACCTTTCCCCGAGTACGCCTCGGCCTTCCTCGCCGTGATGGAGGCCCCGGCCATCCTCGTCGGCGTGGTGCTCGGAAAGGTGGCAGGCCCGCGCACCGAGGCGGTCGGTGCCGTCCTGCGACGTTCCGTCCATGAAGCGGTCACCGGCCGATCGGTCCTGCTGTTGGTCGGGGCGCTCATCGCCGGATGGGCCAGCGGAAAAAAGGGGGGGGGACGCCACCGCCGGATTCTTCGTCACCCCGTTCCAGGGGGTGCTCGCCCTCTTCCTCCTGGAAATGGGCTTGGTCGCTGCCCGACGGTTCACCGATCTGCGGCGGGTGGGAGCCTTCCTGGTGGGGTTCGGGATCGCGGCCCCGCTGCTCAACGCCTGTCTCGGGATCCTGCTGGCCCGCTGGGTCGGACTGGGTCCGGGAGGCGGCACCCTCATGGCGGTCCTGGCGGCGTCGGCATCCTACATCGCCGCCCCTGCGGCCATGCGATTGTCCCTGCCTGAAGCCAACCCGACCCTCTATCTGACGTCCTCCCTGGCGATCACCTTTCCGTTCAACATCACCATTGGCCTCCCGCTGTACTTCGAGCTGGCCCGGCAATTCTGCCCCCCCACCCCATGACCACCCATCCCATGAAGCGGGTCACCGTCATCTGCGAAGCCCTCGCCCGTGAACCCGTGCTCAAGCTCCTGACCAGTGTCGGCAGTCACGGCTGGACCCTCTGGGAAGTCCAGGGCTCGGGCACGTGGGGAATCCGGACGGCGGACATCCCGGAGTTCGCCAATATCCAGGTGGAAGTCATCCTGCAACCGGCGACCGCCGAACGCCTGATGGAACGCCTGGCAGGCGAACTGTTCCCGAAATTCGCCATGGTCGCCTACGAGACGGACATCCGCGTCCTGCGCCCGGCGAAGTTTTGAGGCTTGGGTTTGAGGGGCGCACACGATCGCAACCAACACGACGTGGGGGAAAGGATTGAGATTGCCGCGGTGGAGCGGTGAAGCGGCGAAAGGCGGAATCCTTCCCTGGTGAAGCACTCGTTCCCGTCCCTACGTCCGATTCCGCCCTCTTTCCCCTCAGGTCTCCGCTTCTCCGCTCCTCCGCGGCAATTCCCCACCACGGTTTCAGTCATGGTGCCCGTCGTTCCGTGGTTGTTCCACCCTTCGTCAATTGTCCCCGTCCAACAGCCCGCCCAGGCCCCCGAGGATTGAACCTTCGCCGCGACCACGTCCGCCGGTCTGGGGTGCGGCCGCGTAGATGCGATCGGCCAACCGGCTGAACGGAAGGGATTGGAGCCAGACCCGGCCTGGCCCGCGCAGGGTGGCGAAGAAGAGACCCTCACCGCCGAACAACGCGGATTTGATCTTGCCGACATACTGGATGTCGAACTCGACCCCGGGGCTGAATCCCACCACACAACCGGTATCAACCCGCAGGGTCTCTCCGGGTGCCAGGTCACGCGTGAGCAGCGTGCCGCCGGCGTGGATGAAGGCCCAGCCATCCCCCTGCAACCGTTGCATGATGAATCCCTCGCCGCCGAAGAGGCCCACCCCGAGCTTCTTGTTGAAGGCGATCCCGACGGCCACCCCACGGGCAGCGCAGAGGAAGGAATCCTTCTGCATGATCACTTCACCGCCCAACTGCGCGAGGTGGATGGGGATGATCTTCCCCGGATAGGGCGCACCGAACGCGGCCTTGACCCGGCGCGACGAACGGTTGTGGAACAGCGTCATGAACAGGCTTTCGCCGGTCAGCAACCGTTTCACACCGCCGGTCAGCATGCCCATGATCCCCGAGGCCTGCTGGGAACCGTCGCCGAAGATGGTCTCCATCTCGACGCCATCCTCCATGTACATCATGCCGCCCGCCTCGGCCACGACGGCCTCGTTGGGATCCAGGATCACCTCGACGAACTGCATGTCATCCCCGTGGATCTCGTACTCAATTTCGTGCATCGCCGGCATCGGATTTCCTTTCTGGAATGGGACTGTGAATCACTGCGGCCGGCAACTTCGCACCCGGCCCGGAAGTGCCAAGCGCTAAGTTCAACCCCTCCGGTACACCTTGTGGATGGCCGCCTGATCGGTCGGCTTGATGATCATCTCATCGATGCACACGTGCGCCGGGCGCGAAGCCATCCACAGCATCGCCTCCGCCACGTCCTCCCCATGCAAGGGCTCCACGCCGGCGTACACCTTGGCGGCACGGGCGGTATCTCCCTTGAAGCGGACGTCCGAGAATTCGGTTTCCGCCATGCCTGGATCAATCGATCCCACCCGGATCCCGGTGCCGTTCAATTCCAGCCTGAGGGCCTGGGTGATGGAACGTTCTCCCGCCTTCACGCCGCAGTAGGCCGCGCCCCCTTCGTAGGCAACATGCCCGGCGATGGAGCCGACGTTCAGGATCCATGCGCCATCGTGATGGGGCAGCATCGGCAGCAAGGCCCGGGTCACCCGCAACACGCCCAGGAAGTTCGACTGCACCATGGCCTCCCAATCCTCGTCCCGTCCGATGGCCACCGGATCCAGGCCGTGGGCCCCGCCCGCGTTGTTGATCAGGACGTCGACACGCGGGGTCACCGCGCGCAGGAGTGCCGTGAAAGCCTCCACACTGGAGGTGGAGGCGACATCGAGCAGGAAGGGATGGGCGGACGCAGCACCCGCTTCCCGCGCCGCCTTTGCGACCGCCTCCAGGCGCTCCACCCGTCGCGCCCCCAGCACGACATGACATCCGACCCGTCCGAAGGCCAGCGCCGCGGCCGCACCGAATCCGCTGGAAGCACCGGTGATCACCACCCATCGACCCGACAAGTTCATGGCGTGCATTCAAGCCGGGACGACCACGACTGTCAGCAGGGATGCAGGCCGCCTGCCCTCAGGGGGCGCATCTTGAGTTGGTTGTCAGGGATGTAGGCCCGCTGCCCTCAGCGGGCGTTTTCACATCGCCGCCTGAGGGCAGGCGGCCTACACGCATGACGAACTCCCGATGCACCCTATCGACGGCCATGCGGGTTCCGGGGCATTCTCGACGGGGTCCGCGCCAAGCCATGAAGATCGTCCAAAGCCTATTGAAGCCCGAGTACTGGTACCAACCCCGGCAGGTCCTGCGCCGACTGGCACGCCGGGGACCGCTGCCGGCAGTCGCGGAAGTCGTCAGTCCCTGGGGCCTGCCCAAGCGGGTCTGCCCGACCGAGACCGTGGGTCACGCCATGTACCATCTGGGAGTCCTGGATCTGGCGGCCTGCGAGGTCGGATGGCGACTGTTGGAACCCGGGGAGACGGCGGTGGACGTGGGCGCAAACATCGGCGTCTTCACCGGATTGCTCGCCCGCCGTGCGGGCGCCACCGGCGAAGTGCTCTCGCTCGAACCTCACCCCCGGATCCACGCCGAACTCGTCCGGCACGTGGGGCAATGGTCCCAACTCGGACTGCCCCTCGCGAAGATCCAGCTCTTCACCGATGCGGCGAGCGATTCGGCCGGCGAAGCCGACCTGTTCGAGCCCGAGGATTTCGACAGGAACGCCGGTTCCGCCAGCCTGCTTCCCTCCGCCAGCGGCCGGAGCCATCGCATCCGCACCCGACGCCTCGACCAACTGCTGCCCTCGGGCCGGCGCTTCGGCGTGGTCAAGATCGATACCGAAGGCCATGAACCGGGAGTCCTGCGCGGGGCCGGAGCTCTGCTCACCGACGGAACGATCCGCGACATCGTCTTCGAGGAACACGGGACGCCGCCCACCGAGACCACCCGGATCCTGCGCGAGGCCGGTTACACGCTCTTCTTCATCGGGCGTTCCTTCCGCGGGCCGAAGCTGACGCCGCCCGACGAACGTTCTTCGCTCCCGTCCTGGTTGCCCCCGAACTACCTGGCCACCCGCGACCCCGCCCGGGCCCTGGCGCGGTGCGGTCCGACCGGATGGCAGGTCCTCGCTGTGGGACGCGCCTAGCCACCCAATGCGGGGGGGACCGGCAGCTTGCCGGTCCCATGCCCCAACTTCCAAACCACCCAGTACCGGCGAGCCTCCGGTACCCCCGTCGCTAGAGCGGAAGTGGAAGTCCGTCGAGGGACTTGCCCTCGCGCCGTTGGAGCACCGCTTCAAATTTGGGGACGTACATCTGGGTCTCGGCCGGCAAGGAGGGGGAGATGTCGTCGAAGGTCTTTCCCTTCACCTGCGCGAGGGTCCGCTGCACCCGTCCCTCTCCGACGTTGTAGGCGGCCAGGGCCAGCCGCCAGTCGCCGAACCGACGGTGCAGCTTCTTCAGATAGATCGCCGCGGCCCGCGCTGCCTTGACCGGTTGACGTCGCTCGTCCGGCAGCACGGTGGACAACCCCAGACTCCGCGCCGTCGCCGGCATCAGTTGATAGAGCCCGACGGCTCCCGCCGGACTGGAGGCTTCCGGATTGAAGGAAGATTCCACCTCCGCCAGCCAGACCAGTTCCCCGGGCACACCCTGCTCCACGAAGATCGGCTTCAATTCCCGCGCGAACGTCTCGGCCGCCGGGGTGAGCGGTCGCTTCGCCATCACCTTCTGCCAGACGCTCCGCTGGACAACCGCTCCGGGATTGACCCCACGGATCCGCACCGCCGGTCGGTTGGTCGTGGGAGTCGCGACCGGCGGACGATTCGTCGAGGGCTCCGGCGAAACGACGATCGATCCGGTCGCGTTGGTGGATCCCGGGGCGTTGGTCGCGCCCGGAGGCAACGGCGGGACGGGCGACTGGGTCAATTCGTCGGCGACGTCGAAGTAGTCGAGACGCGTCCGGAGCCACGGTGCGAGATCGGCGGTTTCCTCGTACTCCTCCAGCAGGGGAAGGACGACTTCCGCGACGCGTCGGACGCGGGCAAGATCGAGGATGGAATCCCCGGCGAACTCGCGCTGGAGTTCATCCATCGCCTTGCGGGTCCTGGCGGGCGAAGGCTCGGCGAGCCCGGCGAGGGCGTCGGCCACCCGCTCGTCGAAGTGATCCCGGGCCCACGCCTCCGCAGCCCTCACCGTGGCATCGATGTCGAGGACCACGTCGTCATCGAGGTCCAGGTCGAGATCGAAGTCCTGGCGCGCGTGACAGGGCACGACGGCGAGCAGGAGCAGGGCTGCGATGCGCGGGAGGTTCGGGTTCATGGCCTCCCCTACTCGTCTCCCCCGCCACCGTCATTCTTCCTCTCCCATTTCCGGAGCTGACGTTCGGGCAGGGATTTGTCGGCACTCATGAACACGCATCCGGGGCCGCAGACGGACTCCAGGGCTTCTTCCAGTTCCACCGAGGGACCGACGGTGAACCGGTCGTTGGGCTCGATATAGACGGAGACCCCGGAGGGCATCTGGACGCAGAGATAGAAGGGCACCCGACCGGCGTGGGTCTGGAGGATGCCGCGGACGGACTCCAGACGATCACGGGTGACCACGGTGGAGGGCAGGCGGAGTTGCACCTGCTTGGTCAGTCGGCGCGGCGCTTCCTCCAACCGGAAGATGTCGGTCGGGAAGATCTTCGGCTTGTCTTCGCCGGTGGCGACCTCCCCCACCACCATGATCGGCAGGTTGGCCACGAACAGATCGCGGAACTTGTCGTAGGACTCGTTCATCGCCAGGAGGGTCACGGTGCCGGTGAGATCTTCCAGCGTCACCATGGCGTAGGGCTTGCCGGACTTCTTGGACACGCCCTGCTGGACCGCCGCCACCAGTCCTCCCACCCGGGCCATCGAACGGTTCTGGAGACCGGCGAGATCCTCGATCGATTGGAGCGTGTACCGTTGCAGCAGGCGTTCGTGCGGTTGCAACGGATGTCCGCTGACATAGAATCCCAGCAGTTCCTTCTCGTGCCCGAGCCGTTCCGCCGCCGGCCATTCGGGCAACGACACCACCACCGCCTCCTTCTTCGACGTCGCCTTGGCGGGTGCCGGTCCCAATGCATCAAAAAAGCTGACCTGTCCCCGGGCCCGATCGGCCGCGATGGCCGAGGCGAGGCCGATGGCGGAATCAATCTGCGCCCACAGGGTGGCGCGATTGCTTCCCAGCGAGTCACAGGCACCCGCCTTGATCAGGCATTCGAGGACCTTGCGGTTGACGGTCCGGATGTCCACGCGCTCGCACATCTCCGCCAGCGAGGCGAAGCGCCCGGCCTTGCGGGCATCGAGGATGCTCTGCACCGCCACTTCGCCCACGCCCTTGATGGCCGCCAGACCGAAGCGGATCACCCGGCGACCCTCCTGCCCATGCGTGCCGGCCGGAGCGAAGGCCACGTCCGACTCATTGACGTCGGGCCCCAGCACCTCGATGCCGAACCCGCGGGCCTCGGCGATGAACTGCGCGAGCTTGGCCAGGTCGGCCTGGTCGTTGGTCATCATCGCGCAGAGGAACTCCACGGGATGATTGGCCTTCAGATACGCGGTCTGGTAGGCGACGACGGCATAGGCGGCGGCGTGGGATTTGTTGAAGCCGTACCCGGCGAACTTCTCGAGGAGATCGAACACCTCGTTGGCCTTGGCCTCGGGGATGTTGTTGGTCTCGCGACAGCCCTTGACGAAGCTCTCGCGCTGCTTGGCCATCTCTTCGAGCTTCTTCTTGCCCATGGCGCGGCGGAGCAGATCCGCGCCACCCAGCGTGTAGCCACCCAGGATCTGGGCGGCCTGCATGACCTGCTCCTGATAGATCAACACGCCGTAGGTCTCGCGGGAAATCTTCTCCAGAAGCGGATGCGGATACTCGATCTCCTTCCGTCCATGGCGGCGTTCGATGAAGTCCGGGATCAGGTCCATCGGACCGGGCCGATAGAGCGAGACCAGCGCCGTGATGTGTTCGACCGAGGCAATCTGGAACTTGCGGCACAGGTCGCGCATGCCACCGGATTCCAACTGGAACACTCCCAGGGTCTGCGCGTTGTTGAGCAGGGTATAGGTCCGGGCGTCATCCAGCGGC
Organism: Akkermansia muciniphila; assembly: GCA_945873715.1. Taxonomy (GTDB): domain Bacteria; phylum Verrucomicrobiota; class Verrucomicrobiia; order Limisphaerales; family UBA9464; genus UBA6176. Next base: position 1,174 of record CAMCFL010000015.1, on the reverse strand, counting down.
AGATCGTCGATCGCGATGTCGACGCCGCTGGTCTTCTTGACCAACTCACAGGTGTTGCGGATGACCGTCAGGGTCTTCAACCCGAGGAAATCCATCTTCAACAGACCCAGGTCACCCACCGGCCCCATCGCGTACTGGGTTACCACGCCGCCGTCGTCGTCGGCCTTCAACGGCAGCAGGTTCACCAGCGGCTGGGCACCAATGACGACACCCGCCGCGTGGACGCCGGCCGAACGGGCCTGATCCTCCAGCACCAGCGCGAACTCCACCAATTCACGGGTGGCCTCCTCTGAATCGTAGGCCCGCTTGAACTCGGCGTTCTTGTCGAGGGCATCCTTCAACGACCACTTCATGTCGCTGACCATCTTCGCCAGTCGATCGGTCTCGCCGAAGCCCATGCCCATTACCCGACCGACGTCCCGGATGACCGACTTCGCCCCCATCGTTCCAAAGGTGATGATCTGCGCCACGGCATCCGTGCCGTACTTCTGCCGCACGTACTCGATGACGTCCTGTCGCCGGTCGTCGGCGAAGTCGATGTCGATGTCGGGCGGGCTGACGCGCTCCGGGTTGAGGAATCGTTCGAAGAGAAGGCCGTACCGGAGCGGATCAACGTTGGCGATCTCCAGCAGGTAGGTGACCAGTGAACCTGCCGCGGAACCTCTCGCCACACACGACACGCCGACGGAACGCCCGTGCCGCACGAAATCGCCGACGATCAGGAAGTACGAGACGTAGCCCGTCTTCTCGATCACGCCGAGTTCCACCTCAAGGCGCGACAGGATGGCGTCGATCGCCTGCTGAACGGCCGGATTCTCCCGGCCGGCGGTGGTCGGATCCACCGCGGGTTCCCCCTCGGCAGGCGTCGGAAAGAGGAAGGCCAACCGGACCGCATCGCGCAGGGCGTCCACCACGATCTTCGAACCCTCGACATGCGCCGTGATGCCGTAACGGCTGAGCAAACCCTCGCACAACAGCAACCGCAGGTACCCCTCGCGGGTCCAGGATTCAGGCGGGACAAAGACCGGGTAATGTTCCGCGCCCTTGCCGAAGCGGATCTCAACGTTGCATTTCTCCGCCACTTCCACCGTGTTGAGCACCGCTTCCGGTACCTCGGCGAACAACCGTTTCATCTCGTCGGCCGACCGCAGGTAAAACTGTTCCGGCTGATAGC